>JAXHTF010000076.1 GCA_034211275.1 Acidobacteriota bacterium | reverse complement strand
CTCCGCTGGGGAGGCGGGGGGCTTCGAGGCGGCAGCTCCCCAAAGCGGTCTGGCGCGGGCCGTAGCGGCACTGTGGAGGGACGTGCTCAAGGTCGATCACGTGGGCATGGACGACAACTTCTTCGACCTCGGGGGCCACAGCCTGCTGTTGTTGGAGGTTCAGCAGCGGCTGGAGGAGGTGGTGCCGGCGGCGCCGACCCTGGTCGAGCTCTTCCAATACCCCACCGTGCGGGCTCTGGTGGACTTCCTCCAGCCGTCGGAGGCCGGGGCGTCGCCGTCGGAGGTGCCGCTCCCGGGGTCGGTGATGATGCCGTCCCAGGGAGAGAAGGAGATCGCGGTGGTGGCGGTCAACGGCCGTTTCCCCGGCGCTCAGTCGGTGGAGGAGTTGTGGAGCAATCTGTGCGGCGGCGTCGAGGGCATCTCCTTCTTCACCGCCGCGGAGCTCGAGCGTTCCCCCTTCCAGCCCGGTGATCCCTCCTCCCCGGACTTCGTCAAGGCCGGCGGCGTGCTCTCCGACGTGGAGCTCTTCGACGCCGGCTTCTTCGGCTACACGCCGCGGGAAGCGGAGATTCTTGACCCCCAACAGCGGCTCTTCTTGGAGTGCAGCTGGGAGGCTCTGGAGTTCGCCGGCATCGATTGCAGCCGCACCCGCCAGCGTATCGGCGTGTGGGCCGGTGCGGGGCTCAACTCCTACCTCCAGGCGCATCTGCTGAGCCGTCCGGAGGTGCTGGCGAGCACCGGTGCTTACCAGCTGATGCTGGCCAACGACAAGGATTTCCTGGCCACCCGGGTGGCCTACAAGCTGGGGCTGCGGGGACCGGCGGTGACGGTGCAGACGGCGTGCTCGACCTCCCTGGTGGCGGTGCACATGGCCTGCCGGGCTCTGCGCGGCGGCGAGTGCGATGTGGCGCTGGCGGGCGGCGCCACTGTGCGGGTGCCCCAGCGCACCGGCTACCAATACCAGCCTTCGATGATCCAGAGCCCCGACGGCCACTGCCGTGCCTTCGACGCCGAAGCCAAGGGCACGGTGAGCGGCAACGGGGTCGGGGTGGTGGTGCTCAAGCGTCTGTCCCAGGCACTGGCGGACGGCGACCCGGTGTTGGCGGTGATCAAAGGCACCGCCACCAACAACGACGGTTCCCTCAAGGTCGGCTACACGGCCCCGGGAGTGGACGGCCAGTCGGAGGTCATCGCCGCGGCGCTGGCGGATGCCGAGGTGCCCGCCTCCAGCATCGGCTACGTCGAGGCTCACGGCACCGGCACCGAGCTCGGCGATCCCATCGAGGTGGCGGCTCTGACCCGCGCCTTCCGGGACACCGCCGACCAGCGTGGCTCCTGCGCCCTGGGCTCGGTGAAGACCAATCTGGGGCATCTCGACGCCGCCGCCGGCGTCGCTGGTTTGATCAAGGCGGCGCTCTCCCTGAATCACGAGCTGGTGCCGCCGAGCCTGCACTTCCAGCGCCCCAACCCGCAAATCGACTTCGACTCCGGACCGTTCTTCGTCAACGCCGAGGCGCAGCCCTGGCCTCGGGGTGGCAATCCTCGGCGGGCCGGCGTCAGCTCCTTCGGCATCGGCGGTACCAACGCCCACGCGGTGCTCGAGGAGGCGCCCCTCCGGGAGCCCTCCGGGCCGTCCCGGCCGGTGCAGCTCTTGATGCTCTCGGCACGCTCCCCGGAAGCCCTCGACGAGGCGTCGGAACGTCTCTCGCGCCATCTCACGGCCCAGCCGGAGGAGCCGCTGGCGGACATCGCCTTCACCCTCCAGACCGGCCGCTGCCGCTTCCCGGTGCGCCGGGTGGTGGTCTGCCCGCCGGAAGCCGACGCCGCCGCATTGCTCAGCGGCCGCATGCCCAAGCGAGTGCTCACCCGCCGGGACGACACCGAGCACCGGCCGGTGGCCTTCCTCTTCCCCGGGCAGGGTTCTCAATACCCTCACATGGCCCATGGGCTGTACTCGTCGGAACCCACCTTCCGCCATTGGCTGGACCACTGCTGCGACCTGCTGACGGAGCCACTGGGCCTCGATCTGCGGGAGATTCTCTTTCCCGCCCCAACCCATGAGGCGGCCAATGGCTCGGCCCACGAGCTCGCCGGTGAAGGGGCGAAGGAGGGTCCCGCAGATGGCTCGTCGGAGGCGGCCCGGCGGCTGCGGGAGACCCGCTACACCCAGCCCGCCCTCTTTGTCGTCGGCTACAGTCTGGCCCGGCTCTGGCAGGAGTGGGGCGTCGAGCCCCGGGCGATGCTCGGCCACTCCCTGGGGGAATGGGTGGCGGCGACGGTGGCGGGGGTTTTCGAGCTCGAGGACGCCCTGGCGCTGGTGGCGCTGCGCGGCCGGCTGATGCAGGCCATGGAGCCCGGAGCCATGGTCAGCGTCGAGCTGCCGGTGGAGAAGGTCGAGCCCCTGCTCGCCGAGGTGGCACCGGAGAGACTGACCGTCGCTTCCGTCAACGCACCGGATCTATGCGCCGTTTCCGGCCCCTTCGAGGCGGTCGAGGATCTGGAGCGGGAGCTGGCTGCCCGGGAGATCGGCCATCGGCGGTTGCACACCTCCCACGCCTTCCATTCGGTGATGATGGAGCCGGCGGTGGCGCCGCTCCAGGAGGCGGTGGCCTCGGTGCCCCGCCATGCTCCGCGGATCCCCTTCCTGTCCAACGTCACCGGCCGCTGGGTCACTCCCGACGAGGCCACCTCGCCGGAATATTGGGGTAGCCAGCTGCGCTCTGCGGTGCGCTTCGCCGATGGGGCCTCGGTGCTCTTGTCGGACCCGGAACTGGTGCTGCTGGAGCTCGGGCCGGGGCGCGCCTTGAGCACCCTGGTTCGGCGTACGGCGGCGGTGCAGCGACGGGCCGCCGAGGCGGAAGCCGGGGAGGGGGCTGAATCCTCCACGGCGCCGGCGGCCACTGCGCCACCGGTCACCGCGGTCTCCTGCCTGCCTTCCGCTTCCGGCGCCGGCGAGGTCGCCGACGGCGAGGCGTTGATGAATGCCGTGGCGCGCCTGTGGCTGGCCGGGGCGGAGCTGGATTGGGGCGGCTTCTACCGCCACCAGCGACGCCAGCGCCGGGTGCTGCCGGCCTATCCTTTCGAGCGCCAGCGGTACTGGGTGGAAGTGGGATCGGGCTTGATGTCGACGGTGGATGAGGGCAAGCAAGGGGACGTGGGGAAGTGGTTCTACTTGCCCAGCTGGCGCCGCGGCGCGCCTCCCCCGAAGGTGCCGGCGGAAAGCTCCGGAGCGGGGGGACCGTGGCTGATCCTGTTGGATCATCTGGGCGTCGGCGGCAACCTGGCGGCGGCCTTGCGGCAGCGCGGGGAGACGGTGTGGACCGTGTCCCATCGCCGGGCTGGAGAGCTGTCGGAGCCGGTTTCGGAAGATCTCTCGGAGGAGGTCGGCGGCGAGCATTTGGAGGTCGATGCTTGTGACGGAGAAGCCTGGCAACGGCTGCTGCGGCGGCTGGCCCGGGACGGTGAGGGGCCGCGCCGGGTGGTCCACTGCTGGGCTGTGGATCCGGTGGAGACAGTGGATCCGGTGGAGACAGGGGATCCGGTGGAGACGCCGGAGTCGGAGGTGGCTCGCGGACCTCTGCCGTCGGCGGCGACCTTCCGTGCCGCCCAGGCACCGGGACTCCTCAGCGTGTTGGCCCTGGGCCGTGCCCTGGGGGAGACCCAGGAGCTCCAGGCGGTGGACCTGGCGGTGATCTCCAGCGGTCTCCATCGCCTCGACCGGCGGGATCCCATGGAACCGGGCAAGGCCCCGCTGCTGGGCCCCTGCCGGGTGCTGACCCAGGAATATCCGCGGGTGGGCTGCCGGAGCGTCGATCTGGGACGGCCGTCGTCTTGGCTCGACCCATCGGCGGCGCAGCGACTGATCTCCGAGCTGCTCTACGAGGACGCGGCGCCGGTGGTGGCCTATCGCGGCAAGCGGCGCTGGCTGCAGGGGGTGGAAGCCGCTCCGCTGCCGCCGGTGGAAGGACTGCCGCGGGCTCTCAAGCGCGGCGGCGTGTACCTGATCACCGGTGGTCTCGGCGGCGTCGGCCTGATCCTCGCCCGCTACCTGGCGGAGGAGGCCCAGGCCCGGCTGGTGCTCATGGGGCGCTCCGCCTTCCCCGATCCCAAGGATTGGATCGAATGGTTGTTGGAGCACGGGGGCGCCGGTCCTGTCAGCCACAAGATCATGGAGCTGCAGAATATCCAGGAGGCGGGCTCGGAGCTGCTGCTGGTGCGCGGCGACGTGGCGCGAGAAGACGACGTGGCGGCGGCGGTGGCGGCGGCGGAGGAGCACTTTGGCACCCTCGACGGGGTCATTCACTGCGCCGGAGTGGTGGGCCCGCGAGCCTTCCAGCCGATGCAGACCCTCACCGAAGAACATTGCGAAGAGCAGCTCCAGGCCAAGGCCTATGGCACCCTGGCGCTGGAACGGGCTCTGGGGGACCGGTCGCTGGACTTCGTGCTGGTGATGTCCTCCATCGCCGGCGTCCTCGGCGGCCGTTTCTTCGCCGCCTACGCCGGCGCCAACCTGGGGGCTGACGCGCTGGTGGAGGCGCGGGAAGGGCAGGGCCCGGCGCCCTGGCTAAGCGTCGCCTGGGACGGCTGGCGCCTGGACGAGAATCTGGGGGACGGCGAAGTGGCGGAGCTGGCCATGACCCCGGAGGAGGGGGTGGAGGCCTTCCGCCGCATCCTCGACGGCTCGGCGGAAGACTGGCAGGAGATGCCCATCATCGTCTCCACCGGTGACCTGCACGCCCGGCGCCGCCGTTGGCTCGATCGCCAGCGCCTGCGGGCTTCCGCTCCGGAGCCTCAGGCCACCGGCGATCTCCACGCCCGGCCGCAGCTGAGCACCGCCTTCGTAGCTCCCGAATCGCCGGCGGAAAAGCTTCTGGCGGGCATCTGGAGCCAGCTCTTGGGGGTCGGCGAAGTGGGGCTCCACGACGACTTCTTCGAGCTCGGTGGGCACTCGCTGTTGGCTACCCAATTGCTCAGCCGCCTGCGCAAGGAGGGTGGTGGCGACCTCACTCTGCAGAGCATTCTCGAGCACCCCACCGTCGGCGAGCAGGCTCAGCTGCTGGGCGAGGTGCCGGCGGCGGCGACCCCAGCTCGGCAAAAGAAGGCGGAGGAAGCGGCGCCGGGGGCGGAAGAATCGATGGTCCCGCGGGTGTCCCGGGACGGCGACTTGCCTCTCTCCTTCTCCCAGGAACGGTTGTGGTTCCTCTTCCGCCTGGATCCCCAGAGCACCGCCTACAGCCTGCCGGCGGCGATCCATCTGCGCGGGCGACTGCGGCTGGACGTGCTGCGCCGATGCTTCCAGGAGATCACCCGCCGCCACGAGATCCTCCGTTCCTCCATCGAGGAGCGGGACGGCCTGCCCTGGTTGCGCATCGCCGAGCCCAAGCCCCAAACCCTGCCCCTGGTGGATCTGCGTCACCTGCCCACCTGGCGCCGCGAGCCGGAGGTCTTCCGCCTGGCTTACCGCGACGCCGAGCGGCCCTTCGACATCCAGCGCGGGCCGCTGATTCGCCACACCCTGCTGCGCCTGGACCGCGACGACCACGTATTCATCGCCAACAGCCATCACCTGGTCTCCGACGGCTGGTCCGGTGCCATCTTCATCCGCGAGCTGGCGGCACTCTACGAAGCTTTCCTGGACGGCCAGGTATCACCGTTGCCGGAGCTGGAGAT
The DNA here is from genome assembly GCA_034211275.1 of Acidobacteriota bacterium. Classification (NCBI taxonomy): domain Bacteria; kingdom Pseudomonadati; phylum Acidobacteriota; species Acidobacteriota bacterium. The sequence continues at coordinate 21,348 of JAXHTF010000076.1, read as the reverse complement.
CCAATACGCGGACTATGCGGCGTGGCAGCGGGGCTGGCTCCAGGGCGAGGTCTTGGAGACCGAGATCGAATTCTGGCGCCGCCGTCTCACCGGTTTGCCGCCGGTCTCTCTGCCGCCCACGGACCGCCCGCGGCCGGTGGACGGCGGGGCGCCGGCGGGGCGGGAGGTCTTCCGGCTGGAGTCGGAGGACACCGAAGCCCTGCGCCGTTTCTGTCACCGCCGGGGCCTGACCCTGTTCACCGTCTCCATGGCCGCCTTCCACCTGCTGCTGGCGCGGCACACCGGGCAGGAGGACCTGGCGGTGGGCACGCCGGTGGCCAACCGCCACCGCCCGGGTACGGAAGACCTCATCGGCATGTTCATCAACACCGTGGTGCTGCGCGCCGAGCTCGCCGGAGACCCCCTCTTCGAGGAGTTGGTGGAGGAGGTCAAGCTCACCACCGTCGCCGCCCAATCGCACCAGGAGGTGCCGTTCGAAAAGCTGGTGGAAGTGTTCAAGCCGGAGCGGCCGGAGGGCGCCCACCCGCTCTTCCAGGTGATGCTCGCCTTCAATCACGAGCCGCCGCCGGAACCGCGGCTGCCGGGCCTCGACCTGAGCCTGCTGGATCTCGACAGCCGGCGGGACCAGGCGGTCTTCGACATCTCCGTCGGCCTCACCGACGCCAGCGAGACCCTGGAGGGCTCGGTGCAATACAACCGGGCACTCTACGACCGCACCACCATCCAGCGGCTGTTCCGCCACTATCGGGCGCTGCTGGCTCAGGCCGTGCGCCATCCCGGCCGGCGCTGCTCCGAGCTCGCCATGCTCGACGCCGGGGAGCGCCACCAGCTGCTGGTGGAGTGGCGGCGGTCGATGCAGGAAGACGACCTCCAGGCCTTGCTCTCGGGGCTGGACGGCGGCGTCCAGAGCCGGCTGCCGACCCTGGATGAAGGCTTGGAGCTCTGCCTTCTGGACCGCCGCCGGCAGGTGGTGGCCCACGGCGCCTGGGGCGAGGTCTGGGTGGTGGCGCCACCGGGCACCGCCGAGAGCTGGGCCACCGCTCTGGCCACCACCCCCACCGCCGCCGGCTTTTTGCCGGCTTCCTCCGGGGGTGGGTCCCAGCTGGTGCGCACCGAGGTCAAGGGGCGCTGGAGCCCCAGCGGGGTTTTGGAATGGCTGCACCAGCGGCCCACCGAGACGCAGCTGACCCCGCGGGCCGTGGCTACCGGGACCGACCCGCGCAGCCGGCGGGCGGAGGAGCGGGAAGCGGAGAAGCTCTGGCGGGACGTCGCCGACCGCACCGCCGGTCTGTCCGATGACAAGCGCCGCATGCTCAGCGAATGGCTCGGCGGTTCCGGCGAGCTGCCGGTCGTGCGGGAGACCGACTCGCTGGTGCTGATCCAACCCCGGGGAGAGCAGCGCCCGCTGTTCTTCGTCCATCCGGTGGCGGGGGATGTCACCGCCTATGTCGAGCTGGCCCGGCACCTCGGTCCCCAGCGTCCCTTCGTCGGGCTGCAAGCCCCCGGCCTCGACGGCGTCGAGCTGCCTCTCCAGCGCATCGAGCACCTGGCCCAGCGCTACATCGAGGCCATGCGCTCGTACCAGGAGGAGGGCCCGTACCTGGTGGGAGGCTGGTCCATGGGAGCCCTGGTGGCTTTGGAGATCGCCCAGCGCCTGCAGAGCTCCGGCGACGGCGTGGAGCTCCTGGTGCTCGTGGAGCCCTCCGTCGCTGGGGAGGGAGCGGAGGATCTGCAGGACGAGCGAGCCCTGCTGCTGCGCTTGGCGGACGATTTCGAACGCCTGATGCCGGAGGACGGCGGTCTGCCCCGGGAAGAGCTGGAGGCCATGGATCGGGACCAGCAGCTCGAGTACCTGGTACGGCAGCTGCGTCGTCTCAGCCCCGCCTATGCCAGCCTCGACGCGGTCTCCACCTCCGGGCTCTTCGAGGTCTACAAGGGCAATCTCCAAGGTCTCGCCCGGTACTCTCCCCAGCCCTACCACGGAACCGCCTACATGATTCTCGGCGAGCAGCGGCAGACCGGCATCGGCGTGCGGGAGCTGTGGAATAGGTTACTTCCCGCGGGAACCCTGATAGACTCCGTTCCAGGAGATCACACTTCTTTACTCAAGCACCCCGGCGTGCGGCTGTTGGCGGCGTTGTTGCGCCGTCGTCTGGCAGCATTGCAGGCGGATGCAGTGAGAGCCTGAGGATCCTTCCTCCACCCGCGTCAGCCCTCCGGCCGGGTGGCTCCAGTTAGGGTTGCTCTCATGGGTCGAAGAAGCGTGGACAGTGCTTGCAATTTCGTGTCTTACGCTTTCACTCCGATGTGGGAGTGTGGTATAAGTCCATTTCCAAGTTCTGAAACATGGAAAGGAGTTCGGCATGATGCGTGGTCGCGGAATGCGTCCTTGTCAGCCCGCTTTGGTCGTCGGATGGATCGCTTGTTTGCTTTGGGCCATGCCGGTCCTGGCGGAGAGCGGTGGTTCTCTGGCGAAGACCTTGGCGGCTCAAAACAGTCTGCTCTCCACGGCGGACGACGGCGGTAGCTCCGGGGATGGTGGTGATTCGGGGAGTAGCTATTGGTCGGAGCATTTCCGTCTCCACGGCTACCTCACCACCGCCTATGCGGAGCTGAGTCCGGACAGTGATCAACAGCCCAACTCTTCGGACGACCAGATTCTTGGTCTCGAAGAGGACGGCACCTGGGATTACCGCATCGCGGCGCTGCAGTTGCGCTACGATCCGGCGCCCAAACACACCCTGTTGGTGCAGCTCAGCCACCGCAAATTCGGCGACAGTCCGCTGGAGGACACCGACGACGATGTGGAGCTGGACTGGCTCTTTTACCAGTATCGGTTCACCGACAATTTCTCCATCAAGGCCGGACGGGTGCCGGTGCCGGTGGGCATCTTCAACGAGTTCCGCGACGTCGGAACCCTGCTGCCCTTCTTCCGGCCCGCCTACGTCTTCTACCGCGAGGGGAGCTTCGTCAGTGAGACCATCGATGGCGCCGTGCTGGTGACCTCGTTCTTCACCGACTCGGATTGGTCCCTGGACCTCGATCTCTACTACGGTGAGTTCGATCTTCTGGAGTCGGTGGCGGCCAACACCACCTCGGTCTTCGAGGCGGAGGCCACCGATGCCTACGGTGCCCAGCTCTGGCTCAACACTCCGGTGAGCGGTCTGCGCTTCGGTGCCGGCATCCAGCAATACGACGTCGAGGGCAGCGGCTTCCACGATGGCAAGCGGGGTTGGGACACCTACCACTTCTCGGTGGACGGTGTCTTCGATCGCTTCACCGCCCGGGCGGAGTACAAATACTTCGAGATTCCCTCGAACAACAGCCTGCTCTTCGACGGTGAGATCCAGAGCGAGAACTACTACTTCCAGCTCGGATTCAACGTCACCGAGAGCCTGGGCCTCTGGGTGCAGTCGGAGTACAGCCCGGTGGATCAGAGCAATATCAACCTCACCGAGGGCACGGAATCCTTCCAGCTCCGCGAGGATCTGGGAGCCTCCTTGGTCTACTCGTTGCGGCCGAATATCGTGCTCAAGGGTGAGTACCACCAGACCAGCTTCGAGACCGTGGTGGGGGTGATCCCGACCATCGATCCGAACCGGGGTCTGCTGCTGGATTTCATCCTCGACGAGTTCGAGAGCGATTATGTGATCATCAGCGCCTCCTTCAGCTTCTGATTCCATCGGCAGCTGATCGGGAGACCTGATCGCAACGATCCCCCCATCGCATCGACTCCAAAGCGCGGGGAGTGGCTCTGATACGAGCTGCTCCCCGTTTGCTTTTCAGCACCTCGCCAGGTCTCCCCGGGGCCTTGGGCAGTCTGGTATAATCCCCTTTCTTCGAAGATCTATTCGGGTCTCCCCGCTGGGCCGTCAGACCCCCTTGGATGCAGCCCATGGCGCATCCTTCGGACGAGTGATTTCGGTGGCTCTGGGCAGAACCCATCGTCGGTGAGTTCCGGCGCGGTGCCGGCAGCCCCCCTGCCTCCAGAAAGGACGCCATGAGCGGACTCCTCCGAGACCTGCGCTTCGCCCTGCGAGCCCTCGCCCGCAACCCCGGGTTCACCGCGGTGGCCTTGCTCACCCTCGCCCTGGGCATCGGCGCCAGCACCACCATCTTCAGCGTGGTCAACACGGTGTTGCTGCGGCCCCTGCCGTATCCCGAGTCCGAGCGCCTGGTCCAGGTCTTCGAACGCAATCTGGAGCGCGGCTGGAAGTGGTATCCGGTGTCGCCGGCCAACTTCCGCGATTGGCGGCGCCAGGCGGAGAGCTTTGCCACTTTCGCAGGCTATTCGCTCTACCAGGGCACCGGCTTCAATCTCACCGGCGAGGCCGAGCCCGAGCGCATCAACACCACCACCGTCACCGATGGCTTCTTCGAGGTCTTCGGAGTGCAGCCCTTGCACGGCCGTACCTTCTTGCCGGAAGAGGACCAGCCCGGCGCCGGCCGGGTGGTGGTACTGACCTATGGGTTGTGGCAGCGGCGATTCGGTGGCGACCGGGGAATCCTCGAGGACACCGTCAGCCTCGACGGCGTGCCTTATCAGGTGGTGGGGATCATGCCCCCGGGGTTCCGCTTTCCCCAGGAGACGGAGCTCTGGCTGCCCAAGGCCTTCACCCAAGAAGAGTGGTCCGGGCGGACCGTGCGCACCTTGAACACGGTGGCACGGCTCAAGGACGGGGTGAGTCTGCAACGGGCGCAGGAGGAGATGGCGGCCCTCACCGGAGCGTTGGAGCAGGAGTACCCCGGTTCCAACACCGGCTTCGACGCGGTGATCTTCACGCTCTATGAACGCACCGTGGGCAATCTACGTTCGAGTCTCTTCTTGCTCCTGGCCGCCGTCGGCGGGCTGCTCCTCATCGCCTGCGCCAACGTCGCCAATCTATTGTTGGCCCGGGCCACGGCCCGGGGCTCCGAGTTCGCTCTGCGCCGCTCCTTGGGTGCCAGCCGCCTGCGCCTCGGCCGACAGTTGGTCACCGAGAGCGTGGTGCTGGCTCTGGTGGGCGGGATTCTGGGCCTGGCCTTCACCGGCGTCGCGGTGCGCTGGCTGGCCTCCATGCTGGCGGGCCAGGTACCGCGCATCGAGGAGCTGGCGGTGGATGGCCGGGTGTTGCTCTTCGCCTTCCTGGCCTCATTGATCACCGGCGTGCTCTTCGGCCTGGCACCGGCGGTGACCCTGGCCACCAGCGGGCTCTACGAGCTGCTCAAGGAAGGCGGCCGGAGCGGCGCCGCCGGGGGATCGGCGCGCCTGCTGCGGCGAGCGGTGGTGGTTCTGGAGGTGGCTTTCGCTCTCTGTCTGTTGGTGGTGGCGGGTTTGATGATGAAGAGCTTTTTCAACACTCTCGATGCCGAGCTGGGGTTCGAGCCGGAAGGGGTCCTGAGTCTCCAGGTCGCCTTGCCCGACGGCCGCTATCCGGATCCAGCCCGTCAAGTCACCTTCTATCGCAGCATGCTCGAGGAAGTGGGTTCCCTGCCTCAGGTGGACTCCGTCGGAGCCGCATCCTGGCTGCCGCTGGCGAGTATCGGCTTCGACTGGGATTTCTTCATCGAGGGCGATCCGCCGGAGACCTTGGATGACGTGGTGGTCTCGGGATTCCGTACCGTCAGCCCGGGATATTTCGCCACCATGGGCATCCCTCTCAAGGCCGGCCGGGTGTTCAACCCGCAGGACCGCGAGGATTCACGGCCGGTGGTGGTGATCAACGAGGCGATGGCGCGGCAGTTCTGGCCCGACGAAAGCCCTCTGGGGGAGCGCCTGGTGATGGGCTCGCTGGTGGCCGACCTCTTCCCGCGGGTTCCGGTGGGTGGCGAGATCATCGGTGTGGTGGGGAGCACCCGCCAGGACGAGATCGATCAGCCGATGAAACCGGAGATGTACGTCCCCTTCTCGCAGTACAACTTCCCGGCGATGTTCCTTCTCGCGCGCACCGAGGGTGATCCGGCGGTGTTGGCGGAGCCCATTCGCCGGGCGATCCTCAACATCGATCCCAATCAGCCGGTCTTCGACGTCAAGACCATGGAGACCCGATTGTCGGAGAAGGTGTCTCAGCCGCGGCTCTACGCCGTGCTGCTGGGGGCCTTCGCCGTGCTGGCGGTGGTCCTGGCCTCGGTGGGCATTTACGGCGTCATGGCCTTCGCCGTGGTCCAGCGGCGCCGGGAGATCGGTATGCGCATGGCTCTGGGAGCACCGCGGCGGCGGGTGATCCGCATGGTGGTGCAGGAGGGCCTGACCCTCGCCGCCTGGGGCCTGGGTCTCGGGCTGATCCTCACCTTCCTCGTCTCTCGATGGATCGAGAGCGTGCTCTTCGAGGTCGCGCCCTCGGATCCGACGGTGGTCGTCGGCGTCTCCATCGTCTTCGCGCTGGTCGCCTTGCTGGCGACCCTGGTGCCGGCGCTTCGGGCCAGCCGAGTGGACCCGATGGTCGCTCTGCGCTACGATTAGGCGCGACCCCCCCCACCGGAGGTTGCCGAGCCAGTCCACGGGTTCGGCCCCTCCGCCCGCCAGCCTCACGCGCTTTCCTTTCCAAGGGCCTTTTCACAAGGCCTCCCAAGGGTCCGGCTCGGGCCGTAGAAGCTCTTTCTCACTCCTGGAGTTGGGCGTAAATGCAGACTCTTCGATTTCTTGTAGTAAGATAGTAGCTATATGGCCAAAGCATTCTGCCAAGGGTAGGGATAACCAAAGAGGCGCCGCGCGCTGCGATCCCCGCCAGAGATCCGTTGACGTGGTGCCCGTATGAGGAAGGGGCAAAGGATGCATTCACGTCACGTCACGTCGTTCTTTTCTGTTCTCGTCTGTGCCATCGCACTCGTTCTGGGGCTCGCCAACCGCGCCGAGGCGACCGAGTCCTTGAGCGCTCCCCAGCTGCAGGAACCCGCTAGTATCCTGTGGGACGGGGAGGGCATTCCACACATCCAGACCGCGTCGGAGCGCGACGCATTCGTGCTCTTGGGATACGTCCACGCTCAGGATCGCTTCTTCCAGATCGATTTCTTCCGCCATCTCTTCGAAGGAAGGCTGACGGAGATGGTGGGGGCTCCGGGCTTGGGTTCGGATCGCCAGTATCGCCGCTGGGATCTGCGCCGCGCCGCGGTGGAGAGCCTGGCGATGCTGCCCCCGGAGTCGCGGGATTTGATGGCGGCCTATGCGGAAGGGGTCAATCTCTTCTTGGCGCGCCACCCGCTGCCCATCGAGTACGGATTCCTGGAGCTCGGCCCGGAGAGCGTGCGCCCGTGGCTGGCGGAAGATTCGCTGCTCTTGCTCAAGGGCTTCACCTTGGGCTCGTGGCTCGATCTCAGCGACATTGAGCGCACCGCCGCCCTGGAGGCCTACCGCAACGCCGGTGAAGCCTCCGACTTCGACGGGGACGCGCTCTTCTACAACGAGATCTTCCGCCTCGCCCCCATCGTCGGCGCGGTCACCGTGCCGGAAGGCGGCGGGGGAGCCCTGGCCGCTTCCTCGGTAAGGGAAAGCGGCCGTTCCAACGCTATTCGGTCGGCTCCGTTCCGCCCCAGCCCCCAGACCGTGGAGCAGGGTAGGGAATTGGCCCGGGAGCTGCGGCAGCACCCGCTGCTGGCCGCCAGCCTCGACGGCGATCACGGCGGTATTGGCAGCAATTGGTGGTTGGTGGCGGGGGAGCATACCGCTTCCGGCAAGGCCATCCTGGCCAACGACCCGCATCAATTCCTCTCCCTGCCGCCGGTGCTCTACGAAGTGCAGCTGCAGGCCCGCCACAGCTTGGGGCGGGGTGCGGAGCCCCTGGACATCACCGGGGCCACCTTCGCGGGGATGCCGGCGGTGGTCACCGGCTGCACCCGCCGCGTCTGTTTCGGCGCCACCAACAGCAGCCTCGATCTCACCGACGTCTACGAGGAAGAAGTGATCTTCGATCGCGCCACCGGCCTGCCCACCCATACGGTCTTCCGCGGCGAGCGGGAGCCCCTGCGGGTCACCGACCAGAGCTACCGGGCCAACGTTCTCGGCGACGGCGCTCTGAACACCTTCGAAGAGCTCGCGGTAGGCCCCCTGGAGGGCGGCAAGACGTTCCACGTGCCGCGCCGCAATCAGGGGCCGTTGATGAGCTTCGGAACGCCGGTGGATGGCCGGGCCACGGGGCTCAGCGTACAGTTCACCGGTTGGACCGGCACCCTCGACCTGGAAGCCTTCCTGCGCTGGCACCGTGCCCAGACCCTGCGGGACTTTCAGGACGGATTGCGCTTCGCCGATGGCTTCACCTTCAACATGGCCTACGCCGACGTGCGGGGCAATCTGGGCTATTTCGTCACCGGTGAGATGCCGCTGCGGGAGGATCTGCAGCTGCTGGGCGCCGCCGATGGCGCCGAGCCCTACCTGATCCGCGATGGCCGCGGTGAGCGTCTCCACGAATGGCTGCCGGCGGTGCGGCCGCGGGCGGACCGCAGCCTGAACTACCAAGTCCTGCCGCTGGTGGAGATGCCGTCGGCGATCAACCCGGAACAGGGATTCTTGGTCAGCGCCAACAACGATCCCCTGGGCAGCACCCTGGACAACGACGCGCTCAATCAGCAGCGCCCCGGCGGGGGAGTGCACTACCTTCACCGCTCCTACGTCAGTCTGCGGGCGCAGCGCATTCGCACGATGCTGGAGGAGACGCTGAGCGCCGGCAAGGTGGACCAGGCGGCGGTGCGGCGGATGCAGAGCGACCATCGCCTGCCGGACGCCGCCCTGCTGGTGCCGGAGCTGGTGGAAGCCTACGAGCGGGCGACCCATCCCGGGAATCCCATGGGCCTGGCGAGCATCCTCGACGAGCCGAGGCTGGCGGAAGCGGTGCAACGGCTGGAAGCCTGGGACGGCTCGGCGCCCACCGGCATTCAACAGGGCTACGACCCCGGCGACGACCCCGACGCTTTGGCTCCGCCGAGCCAGCAGGAGATCGACGACAGCGTCGCCGCGACCCTGTTCAGCGTCTATCGTGGCCAGCTTCTGCAGCGGGTGGTGGACGGAACGCTCCAGCGATTGAACCTCGCGGATCACCTGCCGCCCTACCGCCAGGGACATGTGGCGCTGTTGCATCTGCTGCAGCGAGAGGATGATGCCCGGGTGCCCCAGGACATCATCTCCGGCGTCGAATTCTTCCGCATGGAGAGTTTCTCCGAGGAGTCGGCTCGGGACGCGGTCTTGCTGCAGGCGATGCGGGACACTCTGGACTTGCTCGCCGGGGACGCCTTCGCCGATGCCTTCGGCGGCTCCACCGAGCTCTCGGATTACCGCTGGGGCAAGCTCCACCGCATCACCCTCGGACATCCGTTGGGAGGGCCGTTGAGCGTGCCTCCCATGGGCGGGTTCGAGAACCTGGCGCCGGAGCTGCCGGGGCTGGCCCGGGGCGGCGGCTTCGCCACCGTCGATACCGGCACCCACGACCTGCGGGCGTCGGACGCCAACGCCTTCCGCTACACCTTGAGCCCGGGGCGGCGCTTCTACGCCGTGCTCGATCCGGCGGGCATCGAAGCCTTCCAGATCCTGCCGGGGGGCCAGAGCGGCGACCCCACGTCGCCGGGTTACACCTCCCAGCTGGGGCGCTGGCTGACCAACCGCTATGCCCCGGTACAGACCCTCGATCCGCTGCGGACCAAGGCGGCGGTGGAGGATGACGGGGCGGCGGCGCCAGGGTTGCGGGTGCAGCACTTCCTGCCCGCTCCCTGAAGCCGCTAGGCAGCCCGTCGCGCTGTACGGACGGCCGATGGAAATTCAGCTCACGGCAGGGCTCCCTAGGGGGCCCTCCGTGGGCTTTGTTGTGGTAATGTCCGAGGCTGTTGTGCCCGGTTCGACGGCCTCGAAGCCCCACGCCGGGACCTCGACGCCCAAAATTAGACCAACGCGGAAGACCGTCAGCCCCCGTCGCTGAGCCGGATCTGGGGCCGCTGACCTGTCGAATAGCAGGCCCGTAAGCAAGAAGGCTATCGCCAAGAAGGCACCGCCAAGAGCGCCCATCGTTTAGGGCGCAGGAGACCCAGGATCATGAGTGATCGTTTGACCCGCAAGGAGATCAAGCAGAAAGACCAATTTCTCAGCGCCATGGAGGGCGGCCTGGACTACGGCCGAAGCCATCTCCGGACCATCGGTTTGGCGGTGGCGGCGGTGGTCGCGGTCATCCTCATCGCGGCCGTCGTGGTCTGGTTCCTGCGCCACCGTGACGCGCAGGCGAGTCTGGCCTTGGACGACGCCCTGAAGGCCTTCAACGCGCCGGTGGCGGAGTCCTCCGCGGTGCCCGAGGAAGCCCAGGACGAGCTCACGTTCCCCACCGAGGAGGCCCGCCGCGAGCGTGCCCGGGAGCTCTTTCTCGAGGTCCAGGACAGCTACGGCGGGACCGAGCCGGCGGCGTTGGCGAATATCTTCCTCGCCGACCTGGCGGTGGAAGAAGGGGACCTGGCGCGGGCGCAGGAGCTTTGGCAGGCCTTCCTCGATGATCACGAGCGCGACCTGCTGGCAGTGCAGGTACGCCTCAACTTGCTCAGCGCCAAGCGCGACGCCGGCGATCAGGAAGGGGTCGTGGAGGAGCTGCAGGCGATGCTCGATTCCGACGAGACTCCGCTGCCGGAGGATGTCATCCTCTTCGAGCTGGCCCAGACCCTCGAAGAGCTCTCCCGGGACGACGAGGCCTTGGGCTACTACCAGCGCATCCTCGACGAGTACCCCAGCTCTCAGTACCGCGGCGAGGCGCAGCAGAAGACCCAGGAGCTAGGCGGCGCAGCAGCCTGAGCCGGCGCGCGCCCTCATGACCATCACCCCCTATTCGATCCTCCTCCGCAAGCGTGACGGCGAGAGCCTGACGGAAGCGGAGATCCGCCACCTGGTGAACGGAGCCTGCGGCGAGGGTTGGAGCGACGCTCAGCTGGGAGCCTTCCTCATGGCCGCGGTGATCCGCGGCATGGATACCGAAGAGACCCACGCCCTGACCCGGGCCATGCTCGAGTCCGGGGAGCGCTGGAAACTGGTGGACGATGTGCCGGGGGTGGGGGACAAGCACTCCACCGGCGGCGTCGGCGACAAGATCTCCTTGGTGCTCTCGCCGCTGCTGGCGGCCTGCGGCATCCCCGTGGCCATGCTCACCGGCCGTGGCCTGGGGCATACCGGCGGTACCGCCGACAAGCTGGAGAGCATCCCCGGCCTCAGCCTCGAGCTCAACCGCCAGCTCACCGTCGAGCTGCTCCAGGACGTGGGTATGGCCATCGGTATGGCCACCGGAGAGATCGCACCGGCGGACCGCAAGCTCTACTCCCTGCGCGACGTCACCGGCACCGTCGAGTCGCTGCCCCTCATCACCTCCAGCATCCTGTCCAAGAAGCTCGCCACCGGCACCGCCGGGGTGGTCTTCGATCTCAAGACCGGTGACGGTGCGTTTCTGACCGAGATCGACGAGGGCCGGCGCCTGGCCCGCATGCTGGTGGAGACCAGCCGCTCCCTGGGCACCCCGGCGAAGGCGGTGATCACCGACATGAACCAGCCCCTGGGGCGCTGGGTGGGCCACGCTTCCGAGGTCTTGGAGACCCTCCAATGCCTCGACGGCGAGGGCCCCGAGGACGTCATGGAGGTGACCTACGTTCTGTGCTTGGAGCTGGCCCAGCTGCTGGGCAAGCCGCTGGAGCGCCGGCAGCTGGAAGAGGCCATCACCTCCGGTGCCGCTCGCCGCGTCTTCGACCGCTGGGCCCGCATCCAGGGGGCGGAGGAGAGCTGGCTGGACGACCCCCAGCTGCCCCTGGCGCCCGTCGAGGTCCCCATCCTAGCCCCCCGCCCCGGCCACCTCGCCAAGGTCGCCAACCGCCGCCTGGGCCTCCTCCTCTCCACCGCCGGCGGCGGCCGCAAGGTCCCCGGCGACCGCATCGACCACGAGGTCTCTCTGCGCATCGACGCGCGGCTGGGGGATTCAGTGGAGGAGGGCCAGGAGCTGGCCCGGCTCTATCTTCGGAAGGAAGACGAAGAGCTAGTGGAGCACTTCCGGGGCTGCTTCGGGATTGAGGACGAGGGAAACTCTCCGCCGTTGATCTACGAGACGGTGGGGTGATGTCCGAGCTTTGAGCTTCCCCCTCTACCGGGAGGGGGAAGGAAGGGCTGGGAGAGGGGACCGAGGGGGTGAGGGGCTGCAACCTCAACCGCCGCCGCTATCTCGACTCAGCCTCAATCAGCTCGCCGTCCCACCAAAATTACTCGCCAGAATCGCCAGATCCCGCCCGTCCACGGCGTCGTCGCCGTTCAAATCAGCGAAGGCCCGGAAGCGGCCGTCGCCCCGTTCCGAACCGAAGCGGACGGCGAAGAGCACCAGGTCGGTGCCGTCGACGCGGCCGTCGCGGTCGATGTCGCCGGGGAGGAATTGGGTGCCGGCGATGACGAACTGCATGATGTTGCGGTCGAGGGTGTTGTTGGCCGGGGCCGCCAGGTCTCGGGAGCTCAAGCCTACGAAGACCACGCCGGAGAGCGGTGCCGGGGGCTGGTAGCGGATTTCCAGCTTGTCGCTGTCGCCGGTGATGTTGGCGGTCACCAACTGGTCGTTGATGCGCAGGCTGGTGTTGGCCATGTCGATGCCGGCACCGAAATCATAGAGGTCGATGGCGATGGCGGTGTTGGGGGAGACGTTCTGGTCGTCGTCCTCGGGGCTCACCAGGCCGGTCACCGGCGGCACATTGTCGACGCCGGTGAGGACGTCGGCGAAGATCTCCGCCAGGGCGTCATAGCCCTCTCCGTTGGGATGCAAGCGATCCCCTCCGCCGACATAGAGCTCGTCGAAGACTCCCGGGGTGTCGCGGAAGAAGACCTGGAAAGGGTCCACCAACTCCCGCGCCTCGTCGTGAGCGAGCTCCCGGATCAGGCCCGCCAGGCGGCCGGTGATGCGGTTGCTGCCGTCGAAGTTGGCGGTGGGGAAGCGCGGGATGATGGTGGCGAGGACCACCTCGAAGCCGTTGTTCTCGGCCCGATCCGCCATGGAGTCGAGGTTGAAGCGAATGGTCTCCGGTGAGATCCGCATGCCGATATCGTTGGTGCCTTCCATCAACAGCAGCACGTCGCCGCCCTGGGAGAAGACCACCGGAATGCGGCTCAGGCCTTCGGCGGTGGTCTCGCCGCCGAGGCCGAAATTGGTCACGGTGGCGTTGACGCCGCGGTCGGCTAGCAATTGAGCCAGCCGCGGCGGATAGCCGCGCTCGCGCTGACCGGCATCGTCGCCGAAGCCCTCGGTGATGCTGTCCCCGAAGGCGACGTATTCGATCTGGGCCGCCGCCGGCACGGCGAGCATCGACGCCAGCACCAGGGCTAGAGAAGCGGACAGAACGCGGAGAGGTGAGCCGCTCATCGGTTCGTCTCCCAGGTCAGGCGCTGGACCTCGGCGCCGTCCGTCGCCGGCAACACCTCCACGGCCTTCTCGTCGAGGGCCAGGGCCACCGGCCGCAAGCCGTCGGGATCCGCCACCACCGCTTGTTTCTCGATCCTGCCGTCGGCGTCCAGCCGGGCGACCACCCAGGAGCGGGGAAGGGCTTGGCGGTAGGTCAGCAAGGTGGCTCCTTGGAGGTGGTCGAACGTGGGGAAGACCGTTCCCGGAGCCGTCAGGGCGCCCTGGCCCCGCCACGCCTCACCGTCCCAGCGGGTGGTGTGGAGGGTGTAGCCGTCCGGGGTGTAGCGGCTCCAGCTGACGGTCAGCACGCGGTCGGCGCCGCTGCCGACCCAGGCCACCGCCGGCACGATGTCGGGAACCTCGTTGTCGTCGGCGACGCGTTGCGGAGCAGACCAGCTCTGGCCTTCCCAGCGGCTGACCAGGATTTCGTCGTCGGTACCGTCGAAGGCGCTCCAGACCACGGCGCTGGAACCATCCGCGATGGCGGCACCGGCCAGCGCGATCTGGGTGCCCTCGGCGGATTCCGCCACGGTCTCCGGCGCGCTCCAGCCGTCGGCCTCGTCGAACCGTGCGGCGCGGACGGCGACGGAGTTTTCGTTGGGGCCTTCGAACCAGGCGGCGCCCAGCAGCTCGCCGTCGGCGGTCAGCAGCACCAATTCACAGAGATGCCTGTCGGTGGTATCCGGCACGCTGTGCTCGGAGAGAGCCTCGGCGGGATCGGCCCCGAGGCTCAAGCGTCCCACCCAGAGGCCGAGGCGGTTCTCCAGGGTCTCACGACCGGCGAGCCACCATCCCCCGGTGTCGCCGACGGCGCTGTGGACCTGAACGTTCTCCGGCAGCTCCAGGCGGCGAGTTTCGCCATTGGGCAGCTCGAGGACCGCGGTGCTCCAGCGCAGGCGCAGGATCGTCGGCTCGTCCGGCTCACCGGCGGCGGAGAAGATGGGATTGATGATCTCGCTGGCTCCGGCGGTGGCCGGCAGCAGGGTCAGGATGGCCAACAAGGCGATGGCCAGGGCGAGAGGCGAAAGGACACACTTTGGGCAGTTCTTCATGGGAGAAGGGAATCCTACGGTCGCTACGGCGAGGTGTCAACGGCAGCCGGGCTCAGCTCCGCGCGCGGAAGTTGTGCCATAGGAGCAAGGCTCCGAGAATCAGCAGCAGGAGGCCCCAGAACACCGCCGGCGACGGGATCAGCCGGTGTAGCCAATCGAAGCGGTAGGTGAAGCCGGTAATGCCCAGCCCGACGCCCACCACGCCGGCGATGAGTTGCCGGTGCCGGCGCCGGCCGTCGGCGAGCCAGGTGGCCAGAAAGCCGGCTCCGACGATCAGCGGAAGGGCGGGGAACCAGAGGAAGAAATCCTCGAAAAAGCCCCAACGGCCAGTGCTGAATCCGAAGCAGAGAAGTGCCAGGCCGATGCCGAAGGCGCCCCGACCCAGGGATCCCGGAGCCCGACTGCCGACGAAGAAATCCGCCACCGAGGCCAGGGCCCCGAGGAGGATGAAGACCGGCCAGCTGCGGGCCAGCGGGGGTAGGGGCACGCCCAGAGCCGGCAGGAGCAGCCAGCCGGCGATGGCGAGGACCGTGACGCCGGCTACCAGGTAGCGGCGCTGGGGTTTCGATGAAGGGGGTTTCGATGAATGGGGTCTCGACGACTGGGTATTCGGCGACTGGGTATTCGGCGACTGGGTATTCGGCGACTGGGTATTCGGCGACTGGGGATTCGGCGACTGGGGATTCGAGGATTGGGGCCCAGAGGATTGGGCCCCGGGGTTGGGAGATGGGGGAGAGGTGCTCATATCAGGGTGCCCACCATACCTGAATCCGCTCCGCGGCGCCGCGCAGGACGGCGCGGATGGGCAGCTCCTCGACGGTGCCGGGCCCCAGGGCGCGATGGTAGACCTGGAGCTTCTCCTCGCCGGTGATGTGGAGGTAGAGGTGGCGGCTGTCGAGGAGGGCCGGGAGGGTGAGGCTCATGCGCGGCGGCAGGCTGCCGCCGGGGTGCACCGCCAGGCAGGTCTTGCCGCTCGCCGGGTCGAGACCGTCGGCGAGCTCCGGGGCGGTGGGGAAGAGGGAGGCGGTGTGGCCGTCACCGCCCATACCCAACACGACGGCGTCGAAGGGGCGGTTTAGGGCCTTCAGGGCTTCCTCGCAGGCGTCCCGGCCGGCCTCGGGGGTGTCCTCCGGAGTCTTCATCCCGACGAACCGGGCTGCGGCGGCGGGACCTTGGAGCAGCTTCTTGCGCACCAGCCGCTCGTTGCTCGCCGGATCCGAAGGATCGACCCAGCGCTCGTCGGCGAGGCCGACCGAGACCGTCTCCCAGGGTAGAGCGCGCCGGCTGAGGGCGGTGAAGAGGGGCAGGGGCGTGCTGCCGCCGGAGACCACCAGGGAGGCCTCGCCGCGGGTTTCCACGGCGGCCGCCAGGACCCCGGCGAGCTCCTCCGCCAGGGCTTCGGCGAGCCCTTGGGGGTTGGGAAAGTGTTGTTCTTCGGGGCTCATACCAGGTGCTCGTACCAGGCCCGCTCGTCCCTCACCACCAGGGCGATGGACTCCGGCGGACCCCAGGTACCGGCATTGTAATAGCGGGGGCGGTCGCCGCGGGCCTCCCAGCCTTCGAGGATGGTGTCGATCCAGCGCCAGGCCTCTTCCACCTCGGTGCGGTGCATGAAGAGGGTGGCGTTGCCGCGGATGACGTCCATGAGCAGGCGTTCATAGGCCAGGGCCGGGCGCTCCTCGAAGGTCTCCGCCATATTCAGGTTGAGGTGCACCCGGCGCAGGGCCATGCCGGCCCCGGGGGTCTTGATCATCAGCGCCAGCTTGATGCTCTCGTCCGGCTGCAGGCGGATCACCAAGCGGTTGTCCTGAATGGCGTTGGCCTGATCGGTGAAGAGCAGGTGCGGCACCCTGCGGAATTGGATGATGATCTCCGACACGCGATGCCCCATGCGCTTGCCGGTGCGCAGATAGAAGGGCACGCCGGCCCAACGCCAATTGTCCACCTCCGCCTTGAGGGCGACGAAGGTCTCGGTGCCGGAGGCGGGGTCGGTGTCCGGTTCCTCCAAATAACCCACCACCGACTGTCCGGCGATGGCGCCCTCGCGGTATTGCCCGCGCACCGTCTTGCGTGCCAGATCCTCTCCTTCGATGGGTCGCAGCGAGCGCAGAACCTTGATCTTCTCTTCGCGGATGGCGTCCTGGGCCAGGCGGCTGGGGGGTTCCATGGCCACCAGGCAGAGGAGCTGGAGGAGGTGGTTCTGCACCATGTCCCGCAGCGCGCCGCTCTGGTCGTAGTAGGCGCCCCGGCCCTCCACGCCGAGGGTCTCGGCGACGGTGATCTGCACGTGATCGACGTGCTCCGAACGCCACATGGGCTCGAAGAGAGCGTTGCCGAAGCGCAGGGCCATGAGGTTTTGCACCGTCTCTTTGCCCAGGTAGTGGTCGATGCGGTAGATGCGGTCCTCGGGGAAGACCTCGCCGACGGAGGCGTTGATGGCGGCGGCGGAGTCGAGGTCGCTGCCGATGGGTTTTTCCAGCACGATGCGGGCACCGGAGGTGATCAGGCCGGCGGCGGCGATGGCGTGACTGATGCTGCCGTAGAGATCCGGCGGCGTCGCCAGGTAGAAGATGCGCGCCCGCCGTTCCGCGTCCTCGCCGTCCTGCGCCAGCAGCCGGGCCAGGTCGGCGTAGCTCTCGGGCTCGGTGGCGGCCAGGGCCAGATAGTGCAGCCGCCGGGCGAAGGAGCTCCAATCGTCGTCGGAGAAATCGCCCTGGTCGAGGTATTTGCGGCAGCTGGCCTCGGCGGTGCGCAGGAATTCATCCTGGGTCCACTCATGGCGCGCCACGCCGATGATGCGTCCGGTGGGGGAGAGGTCGCCATGTTTGTGCAGAAAGTACAGCGCTGGCAGGAGCTTGCGCTGGGCCAGGTCGCCGCTGGCGCCGATGACGATCATGTCGAAGGGGGCGTCGGTCTTGATCTTCATGAGCTGGCCTCCTTGGCGAGGAGGGTGATCCCTTGCCAGTCGCGGGCGGCCACCGCCGCCGCCGGCGCCACCCAGGAGCCGCCGACGCAGATCACGTTAGGCAGGGCCAGGTAGTCGCGAAAGGTGGCGGCGGAGATGCCGCCGGTGGGGCAGAAGCGCAAGTCCGGTAGCGGACCGCCGAGAGCCTTGAGGGCCGCCACGCCCCCCGCCACCGAGGCGGGGAAGAGCTTGAGCAGGTGGAATCCTAGATCCTGGGCCGCCATCGCCTCCGTCGCCGTCTGCACCCCCGGCAAGAGCGGGATGGGCGCGTCGGAGGCCGCTGCCGCCAGCGTCGGCGGCAGTCCGGGACTGACGGCGAAGCGGGCGCCGGCTTTCGCCGCTTCGTCCAGCTGAGCGGGGTGGGTGACGGTGCCCACTCCCACCACCGCCTCCGGGACCTCGGCGGCGATGCGGCGCACCGCTTCCAGGGCGTCGACGGTGCGCAGGGTGATCTCCAGGATCGGCAGCCCGCCGGCGGCCAGGGCACGGGCCAGGGGCACTGCGTCGTCGGCTTGCTTCACCACCAACACCGGCAGCACCGGCGCGCGGCTCAAGAGCTCTGCCAGGGGCGAGGAGGAAGGATGCTGGGATGGGGGCACGGGCGGTCTCCTGTTAGTCTCTTGAGGACGATGCTGATCGACTGTGGCCGGAAGATTGTACAGTTCCAGGGCGATGACTTCGGCCAGCTTGATCGATTTACTAGCTCACTTTCACCGATTTGACTCATCCTAGGATGTGAAATGACGAAGCTCCACCCCACTCTCGAAGCCGTCACCGAGCGGGTGCGCCGTCGCAGCCGGCTCTCCCGACAGAGCTATCTCGACAAGATCCACCGCGCCGCTCGTGACGGGCGCACCCGCACGCAGCTCTCGTGCTCCAACCTGGCCCATGGCTTTGCCGCTTGCGGCGCCCACGACAAGGAGGCGCTGAAGGAGGGGGAGGAGCCCAATATCGCCATCGTCTCGGCCTACAACGACATGCTGTCGGCGCACCAGCCCTTCGAGACCTATCCCCAGCGCATCAAGGAGGCGGTACGCCAGCGCGGCGCCGTGGCTCAGTTCGCCGGCGGCGTTCCCGCCATGTGCGACGGCGTCACCCAGGGTCAGCCGGGGATGGAGCTCTCCCTGTTCAGTCGCGACGTCATTGCTTTGTCCACCGCCGTCGCCCTTTCCCACAATATGTTCGACGGCGCGGTGTGCATGGGAGTGTGCGACAAGATCATCCCCGGCCTGCTGCTAGGTGCTCTCTCCTTCGGCCATCTGCCGGTGGTCTTCATCCCCGCCGGGCCCATGCCGTCGGGGCTGTCCAACAAGGAGAAGGCGCGCATCCGCCAGCTCTACGCCGAGGGCAAGATCAGCCAGCGGGAGCTGCTGGACGCCGAGTCCGCCTCCTACCATTCGCCGGGCACCTGCACTTTCTACGGCACCGCCAACAGCAATCAGATGTTCATGGAGATCCTCGGCCTGCACCTGCCCGGGGCGTCGTTCATCAACCCCGGAACGGCGCTACGGGACGCTCTCACCGACGCCGCCGCCCAGCGGGTGGTGGACCTGGTGCACGGCGGGGAGGAGTACACGCCGCTGGGGGAGATCGTCGACGAGCGGGCGATCCTCAACGCGGTGGTGGGGCTCTTGGCCACCGGTGGTTCCACCAATCACACCCTGCACCTGGTGGCCATCGCCCGGGCGGCGGGGGTGATCATCGACTGGCAAGATTTCGACCGGCTGTCCTCCGCCGTGCCCCTGCTGGCGCGGGTCTACCCCAACGGTAGCGCCGACGTGAACCACTTCCATCAGGCCGGCGGCCTGCCGTTCCTCATCGGCCAGCTGCTGGACGCCGGGTTGCTGCACCCGGACGTGCGCACCATCGCCGGTCCGGGGCTGGAGCGCTACCGCCGGGAGGCGCTGCTGGAGGATGGCGAGCTGGCGTGGCGACCCTCGCCGGAGAAGAGCCGGGACGCCCTGATCCTGCGCTCCCACGACGACCCCTTCCAGGCCACCGGCGGGCTGCGGCTGGTGGATGGCAAGCTCGGCCGCGGGGTGGTCAAGACCAGCGCGGTGAAGGAGAAGCACCGGCGGGTGGAAGCCCCGGCGCGGATCTTCGAGCGGCAGGAGGAGCTGGTGCGGGCGTTTGACGCCGGCGAGCTGGACCGGGACTTCGTGGCGGTGGTGCGCTTCCAGGGGCCGCGGGCCAACGGCATGCCGGAGCTGCACAAGCTGATGCCCCAGCTGGGGGTGCTCCAGGATCGCGGTCACTCGGTAGCGCTGGTCACCGACGGCCGGCTGTCCGGTGCTTCCGGCAAGGTGCTCTCCGCTATCCATCTGACCCCGGAGGCGGCGGTGGGGGGACCGCTGGCGAGGCTTCAGGACGGTGACAGAATCCTGCTGGATCCGGAGAACGGCGTCTTGGAGGTGCAGGTGCCCGACGAGGAGTGGGAAGCTCGGTCCAGCTCGCTAGCGTTAACGGCTCCGGGCGACCTGGGGGATTTCCACCAGGGCCTCGGCCGCGAGCTGTTCACCGGCTTCCGAGCCGTTGCCAACGGCGCCGAGCAGGGGGCCATGAGTTTCGGTGCGGGGGCTTTCGGCCACGAGCCGCATCCTGCGCTGGAGTCAGATGGAGAGAGCGCCGATGCCCACGACTCCGCCGGCGGCACCGCTTCTGCGGCCCGTCCCGCTCCCGCGGAGGCGGTGCTCGGCGGCTCCTTCGAGGACGCCTGAGGCGGTGCAACTCTCCGACCCACCCCGAGCCGGGACGCCGGAGGGCGCAGCCCTCGGCATCGAGCTGCGCTTTCCCGAGCTCTCCGACGTCGACGGTCTCTACGCGGCAGTGCAGGAGTCCTTCCCGGAGCTGCATCCCTGGATGGGCTGGTGCCACCAGGGGTACTCGCGGCAGGAGACTCTGGAATTCATCATCGCCCAGGCCCAGGCGCGCACCGACGGCAGCGGCTTCGAGTTCCTGATCGTCGGCGAGGAGGGCCAGATTCTCGGCGTTTGCGGCGTCAACGGCATCGACGCCGAAGCCGGGACCGCCAACCTCGGCTATTGGATCCGCACCTCCGCCACCGGCCGCGGTCTCGCCACCGAAGCGGTGCAGCGGCTGGTGCGTTGGACCTTCGAGCACACGCCGGTCGAGCGCATCGAGATCCGTGCCGCCAAGGACAACGTCGGCAGCCGGCGAGTGGCCGCCAAGGCCGGGGCTCACCAGCGGAAGGTCCTCGAGGGGGGGTTGGAGGTGGGGGACAGGACCTACGATGCGGTGGTCTTCACTCTAGAGCGTCCGGGCTCCTGACTCGCGGCGCCGAGGCGGTCTCAGCGTCGCCCTTCCTGCTGAGTGATCCTGTCCGTGCTTGAATTGAAAAATTCGGCTACATAAGTTATATAAATGGAGTACTTTTCTGGCCTGATTTAATTTCGCCCTTGTCGAGGGTCCATCTTGCGCATCTTCTCACCCGGCGGACTCGCCGAATGAATTGGAGGTTCCGATGCTCAAGAGACCCATCTTCAAGAACGAAGCCCTGTCGATGCCGAGCTTCCCAACAGCCTGGGTCCTGGTGGCCTGTTGCCTGGCAGCCTCGTTGCTGGCGGCGCCGGCCGTCCTGGCGCAGATCCCCACCACCGCTCCCTCTCCGGCCTTCAGTTGCTCCAGGGCCGTCCAGGTGGATCCGGAGGTTCGCGCCGCCGGGTTGCCGGGGGATCCGGTGGTCGGTGCCGAGCGCCTGATCTACGAGGCCTCGGAGCTGGTCGGGCCGGTGGAGGTGCGCTACCAGGTGGCCGGCGCCCTTTTCGCTACGGAGACCGCCGACCTCACGCCCCGCTCTGAGCAGTCTCGCAGCTCGCAAGCCATCCGAGACAACGAGGAGACGCGGGTGGAGGCTTCGCGGGTCATCGACCTGCTGGCCTTGCGTCCCGACGTCCTGAGGCGCCTGCGGGCCAAGGCGGAAGCCGGTGAGACGGTGACGGCCACCGTCATCGAC
>JAXHTF010000075.1 GCA_034211275.1 Acidobacteriota bacterium | reverse complement strand
CCCCGCTCCGCTCTTCAGGCTGGCCTGGTCTTCAGGCTAGCGCGAGCTTTCATCTTTCGTCCTTGGAGGACCCCGCCATGAGCCGGCCCCTTTCGTATCTCCTGATCGCTCTCCTCTTGACCGCCCTTTTGGCCACCGGCCTGGCCGCGCCCACCGCCCAGGCCGCCAAGCCCCCTGCCATCGAAGCCCTCTCCGCCCACAGCCAGGCTTATAGCCAAGGGGCGGAAGCCTCCTACCGCGTCGGCGACCTGCGCATCAGCCTGGAGACCGGCGTGCCGGTGGCGCTCTACAACCTGCGTTACGAGGTCGAGGCCGGCACCCCCGACGCCATGGCGCGGCAATTCCTCGCCGAGCATCGGGACCTCCTCCAGCACGGTTCCCTCGACACCGACGACGCCCAGC
Organism: Acidobacteriota bacterium; assembly: GCA_034211275.1. NCBI lineage: Bacteria > Pseudomonadati > Acidobacteriota > Acidobacteriota bacterium. The sequence goes on along the minus strand of JAXHTF010000075.1, from coordinate 26,690 downwards.
AGCTGGTGCTCCACGCGGTGCGGGAGAGCGACGCCGGCGCCACGGTGCGCTATCGCCAGCACTACCGCGGCGTGCCGGTGTATCAATCCGAGGTGGCGGTGACCCTCGACCCCGACCATCGGGTGACCTTCGTGATGAACGGCTTCCAGCCCGGCATCGAGCTGGCCTCCGTCACCCCCGCGGTCTCCGCCGCGGCGGCGCGGGATTCCGTGCTCTCGATCCTGAATGTGAAGGGTCCCATCAGCTGGGAGAAGACCGAGCCGGTGATCTTCCAGCACGAGGGCACCTGGCATCTGACCCAGCGGGTGCGCATCATCCCCGCTGTCTCCCCCACCGGTGAGTGGGAAGGCTTCATCGACGCCACCACCGGCGAGCTCCTGCGCCTGTGGGACCGTGCCTTCTACGTCGATGGCTCCGGCACCGTCTTCGACCCCGACCCGCTCTCTTCCGCCACCGTCGCCTACGGCACCACCGGCTACACCGACGGCGGCGACGCCGACACCGCTCAGCTCACCGCCGAGCTCTTCAACCGCACTCTGCCGGACATCACCAGCGCCGGCGGCATGTTCAGCCTGGTCGGCCCCTACGCCGCCATCGTCGACACCGAAAGCCCCTTCTTAGGCCTCTTCGCCCAGCCCAGCTCCAGCTTCAACTTCACCCGCAACGCCAGCGGTTTCGAAGCCGCCAACACCTACTTCCACATCGATCACGTGATGCGCTACCTCAATGAGGACCTGGGCGTTGCCATCTCCCCCACCCAATACGCCGGCGGCGCCCGCTTCGATCCCCACGGCCTCAGCGGCTCGGACAACTCCCACTACACCAGCGGCAACGGCGTGGTGGCCTTCGGCGAGGGCGGCGTCGACGACGCCGAGGATGCCGACGTGGTGATCCACGAGCTCGGCCATGCCCTCCACGATTGGGTCACCGGCGGCGCCCTGTCCCAGGTCAACGGTCTATCCGAAGGCATCGGCGATTATGTAGCCCAGTCCTACAGCCGCAGCCTCAACCAATGGACGACGGCAGATGCGGCCTATCACTGGGTGTTCAGCTGGGACGGCCACAACCCCTTCTGGGGTGGCCGCATCACCAACTACGGCGCGGTCTATCCCGGCGGCCTCACCGGCTCGATCCACACCGACGGGCAGATCTGGGCGACTTGCATGATGAAAGTGTGGGACGCCATCGGCCGTGACCGCACCGAGCGCGCCCACTGGACCGGCATCGGCATGACCACCTTCAACACCAACCAGGAGGACGCCGCCATCGCCGTCCAGCAGGCCGCGGTGGACCTGGACTACTCCTACCAGGACCTGGAAACCATGGCCGCCATCTTCCAAAGCTGCGGCTACGGCGTCACCGGCCCCAACCTGACGCCGATCTTCGTGGATGGGTTTGAAGGCGGGAACGCGAATCAGTGGACTGCGTTTTTCCCGTGAGCTGAGGCTGGGAGGGGAAGCTCGCCGATGGAAGGGGGGATCTCGGCGGGCACATTGGAACAGTAAGGGCTGCCCGCCGAGCAATGCGGTGGGCAGCCCGTCTTCGATTAGAGTTCCTGCACCTGCCCGTTGGCGATGAGGATGCGCTGACCGTCGAAGCGGGTGAGCTCGAAGCCGTCCGCCGCCTCGGAGAAGGCGATGCTGTAATCCTGCAGCATGGCGATGGCCACCTGCTCGCCGGCGGTGATGCCGTCGATGCCGTCGCTGCGGTAGTGCACGCCGGCGGCGTCGCGGCCGATGGAGATATTCGCCGCCAGCTTGTTGATCTCGTTGCCCACCGTCAGGTCCGCGCCGGTCCAGGGATCCAAGTTCAGCCCGTCGGCATCCGTCGTCACCGGTGCGGGCAACACATAGGACTCCTTGAAGAAGGCCTTGAGCACGGTGCAGCAGGCACCGGCGATGCAGGCGTGGCCCGCCGGATAGGACGGATGGGTGGGTGAGCCTTCCGGGAAGGCCAGCGGCAGCAGAGTGTTGCCGTTGTCGGAGAGCAAACGGGCGACGGCGTCGGAATTGAGCACGTCGGAGTGGACGCCGTAATTCTTGCTGCCGTTCTGCTGATTCTCCACCCGGGCGGCGTAGACCTCCGGCCGCAGCCGGCGATGGACCAGCCACTTCTGATACCAGGCCGCCTTGAGCGCCACGCTCGAAGCCTTGGCCACCAGATCGAGAATCTGCGGGCCGCCGAAAGTGACGAAGCTGCCCTGGTTGAGGATGACGCGGTAGGGGTTGCGATCACTCAGCGTCTCGGCCCCGAAGCCGAGCAGGATGAGGGCGGCATTGAGATACCCCTGGTAGGAGAAGTCGCCGTGGACCCACTCACCGAGGCCCCGATTGTTGCTGATGTAGCGCGGAGTGCCGTCGAAGGTGATCCCCGCCGCCGGATTCACTCCCCGCTGAACCGCCAGCCAATCGCCATAGCTGGTCATGAAGTCATCGCCGACCTCTGGCCGCGAGTACCGCTGCTCGATGGTGCTGGGACCGTAGGGCACCGGCAGCCAGAGGAATTGGGAGATGTAGGGACCGACGAGGTCGCCGGGGGTCTCGCCTCGGAAGAGAGTGTCCGTGGTCACGGCGCCGCCCACCTTCGGACCGACGGTGGCGGAGAAGGCGTTGAGGTCGGCGACGGCGGCGGCCACCATCGGATCGCTGGAGTAGTCGTTGAAGGGCACGTCGCGGGTCAGGGCCTGCCAGTAGACCTCCCCCATCTCCGCCGCTGAGGTGGCGCTGGCGAAAGTCGGCGCGGCCGGGATGCGGCAGCTGTGACCGTCACCACCGGTCATCTCGAAGGCGAAGGAACCCTGCGGATTGGCCAGCCGCCGGTCCGCCTGGGGTGCCAGGTCGATGGCGTCGAAGTCCGCCGAAGCGCCGCTAGCCAGCGCCGCCAGTAGCTGATCGTAGGCCGCCGTATCCACTTCTCCCAAGGAGTTCTGGGGCATGGCCTTGAAGAAGCTGGCACGACGGTCCGCATAGAACTCGTCGTCGCCGTTGACGGCCTGCTCCGGCTGGTCCACGTCCACCAGGTTGCGAGCCGCTCGGGAACGCACCCGAAACGCCTCGATGGCCCGGCGGCGGGCCGTAGAAGCCTCCACCTCGGCCGCCTCCACCCGCTGCGGAGCCACCACTGCGGAGCCACCGGCCAGGCCCGTAGCGGCCAACACTCCGGCGCCTCCGAGACCGGTGAGGAATCCGCGGCGGGAGACCGCAGGGCCTCCATTCGAGGCCTCGGGATTCGAGCCTTCGGCGGCCGGGGTTGTTGCTTCCAAGTTCTTGCCGGGGTCTTGCTGCTCACGGCTCGGCGACGTGTGGGGTGTTCTTGAGACAGGCATCCGATCTATCCTCACTCCAAGAAATCTCAGGGCACATCCCGACGGCAAACCATTGGGCATCGGGGGCGACTTCATCCTCTAGCTGTGGTAAAAGTGTTTCACAGCTTACGAGTCCTGTCGATGCACTCAGACGCTCTTTCCAATCCTCCGTTGGCAGCCCGAGGCGGCTCGTCCCTTCCTGCCCTTGAGCGGACGAGCGTCTGCCAATCGGAGTCCTATGCACTCGGCGAACGGCGGCGGACTTTGGAATCCGCTGGAACCCACCGTCGCGCCATGACCCGTCGCTTATGAAGAGGAGAGCTCCCGTGTTCCGATTCTCGCTCCACCGCACCGTCGTCGGCCTGCTACTCGCCGGCCTCGTTTTCTCCCTCACCCTCCCCGCCGCCGCAGACTGGCCCACCGGCCCTCGTCCGTCCCGGGCCGAGGCCCCCGTGCCCAAGAGTGAGCCCATCCCTCGGCTCAAGGCCTTCGCCAACGACCCCGCCGACGACACCTTCGGTACCGGAACGGTCCAGCTGGACCTCCAACGTCTCTCGGTGCAGGCTGCGGGCGGCGAGCTGGTGATCGATCTCGACTTCTTCGGCTCCGTGAGCGAACCGGACAGCGGAGCCCCCGACGCCCTCTACGGCTACCTCGACCTCGACCTCGATCAGGCCGGCTCCACCGGCGACTTCCCCTGGACGGATCTGCTCCGCGGCGACGACGGCGAGACCGGCATGGGCAACGAGGCCTACGTAGACTTCTTTTCCTTCGACAGCGGTCAGGTGGAGGTCATCGACGATCCCTCCGAGACCGTGCTGGGCCTGGCCACCCTCGTGGTCAGCGGCTCCACCGCCACCGTCCGCATTCCCCTGGCCCTTCTCGGCGGCGACCAGACCGTCGACGTCGCCGCCGCCATCGGCACCCTCGCGGAAACCACCGATGTCGCCCCCAACCAGGGCTCGGTCGCCTCCCAGAGCGACGGCCTCCTGCTTCAGAACGATCGCTTCCGGGTGGAAGTGAATTGGGCCGACTTCAGCGGCAACCAGGGCGTGGGCAAGGTCGTGGAACAGTCCACCGACTCGGCCCTCCTCTACTTCTTTTCCCCCGCCAACTGGGAGCTGCTGGTCAAGGTCCTCGACGGCTGCGCCATCAACCAGCGCTACTGGGTCTTCGTAGCCGCCGCCACCAACGTCGAATTCAGCGTCAGCGTCACCGACCTGAACACCGGCCAGCAGTACATCTACTTCAACCCGCCCCGCCAGGTCGCCCAGACGCTGACGGACACGCGGGCGTTTGCTACGTGCCCTTGAGAGGTGGGCTTGGGGCTGGGCTAGAAGTGCCCGAACTTGAGATAGGGGGATGAGGGCAAGGAGGCTCGTCTCAACAAGTCGAGCTGCGGGCCTCGAATTGACATAAAAATAGATTCTTCGTATAGTCTTTTGGACTAAAATAAAACTTCCGTCTGGAAGGGAAAGGAATCTATTTCCAAGATGTCCAAGATCACCGCAATGCTCTCCGCCCTCGTCCTTCTGTGTGCCTTGCTGGTCCTCGCTCTCTCTGCTGGCGCCGCTCCCGCAGAAGCTCCGCCAGCACAGATCACGGCTGAAGAGGCCCCGGTTCTTTCCACGGGTCTCGAGGAGTCGCAAACCTCCACCCGCCAGGCCCCCGGCAGTTCCTTTGTTTCCTGCTGGGCAGTCCATGGGACGCCCTGCGAAACAGGAAACTACGTTATCTGCCAGTTCACGCCCTATGAGCCCGAGATCTGCGTGTGCACCAATGGCAGCACGTTTCAGTGTGGCAGCCGGCCCTGACCCCATCTTCAGGATTTTTGCTGAGTGCGGAATACGCGCTCGATTCGATCTGCGGCGCTGGTCCTACTGAGGCCAGCGCCGCTGGTGCGTAGGGTCACCCGACCCGTTTGTCGAAGTCCTCAACCTTCTCCGCTACGCTCCCCCGCTCCTCCACTCGGATCTCGGCGGGCAGAGGCCGCTGCAGGGGCTCGGGGTCGAGGGTGCCGGCTCGAAACTGAGCGTTCTCCTCCCAGCTTCGGATGATCAGCTCTCTCCGGCCTCCGGAGCTCTTTCTCGCTCCGGTGAGTTTCCGGACTGATGATCGGCCTCTCTACGGGGAGATGAGTTGAGAGTCACCTCTTACACCATGCGCAGCTGGCGAACCCTTGCCTCTTTTGGTAATTTTCTGATGGAAACTTGCCTGATGGAATTCGAGGGCTGCTGTTCCCTCCTCGCGAGCCCTTCGAAGCTCGTCACTCCCGCGCAGGCGGGAGTCCACGCGCTGGTGAGGAGTGACTGCCGAGTTTCCCCGGATGGGTTGACTTCAGGCACCACTGGATTGAATAGGAGGCATTCACTCCCCAGTCCCGCGTAGATTCCCGCCTTCGCGGGAATGACGAAGGGCCGACGGTGCTGCTCGGGGCCGGAATCTCTCAGTCGTAACCTTTGAGGAACCGCCTCCTTGAGCATCTCGCCTTCTGCCTGCAGCTCCGAGTGCCAGAATCCAGCAGAGACCATCATGAGCCACAATTCCGTCATCCACAGCCACCCCGAAATCTTGGGCGGGACTCCTGTTTTTGTTGGAACGCGCGTCCCCTTCCAAAATCTCATCGACTGCTTGGCGGCCGGTCAGACGCTGGAAGACTTCCTGGAAGACTTCCCCACCGTGACCCGCGAACAGGCTTTGGCTGCGCTAGGAACCATGAGCTCCGGTGATGCTGACTAGCTGGAGGCAGGGTCCAACAAACTTAGATCCCGCAACCCAGCTCTATCCTCGCTTGCCTTGCTTGACGGCCCACCGGGCGCCAGTTATTTTGGTGTCCAGAGAAGCTCTTGAGGCACGCCTGAACCAGCGGGAGGAGACGAGATGGAAGTCATCGAGCCACGGCTGATTGTTTGGGGATCGGTGGCCACAGTGACCTTGCTCCTCGCCGTAGCCGCATTCTTTCTCCTCCGATGGGCCAAAGCCGCTCCCGGCTCCGGTCAGCGACTCCTTGCCCTGGCGATTCTAGTTGGCGCCCTTGGGCTATCCAGTCTTGGAGTTACAGCGCTCGCCGGCCTTTGGGACTCTCCCTCGCTACGGCTAGAGCCGGGGCTAGTGGCTCGGTGGTTGCCGGCAGTGCTGGTTCTTGCTCTTGCGTGCCTCTCTTTTTTACCTCGAGGAAGGGAAAGCTGACTGGAAACCTGATGGGAAAAGATGCTTTTTTTTGACGCCCCTTCCTGATTGCCACTGCTGTCCCACAAACTGAGAAAGGAAAAGCCTGATTCCGTAGTCCCTTGTTACAATGAAGGTGCGAACCAAACCACTGAAAACAAGGGGGAACCAGGCCTTGGCTCATCATTCTACCGTGTTTGCCCAGCTCCTCAAGATCTTTCCTCGACATGAATTCCGAGCTGCCGCTCAGAGGCACCATCGCGGTCGCCGATTGCGGGCCATCAGTCGGTGGGATCAGTTCCTGGCCCTCGTGATGGCGCAGCTGACAGGACGGGTCAGCCTCCGAGACCTCGTCGCAAACTTCAACGCTCAGTCCCACAAGCTCTACCACCTCGGAGCACGACCCATCGCTCGGTCCTCGCTGGCTCGCCTCAACCAACATCAACCGGCGCAGCTCTTCGAAGAGATCTTCCGGCGACTCCTGGCGAGGACACAGGCGAAAGCTCCTGGACATCGTTTCCGGTTCAAGGGCAAGCTGATTTCGCTGGATGCTTCGATGGTCGAGCTGACCGCTTCGCTGTTTCCCTGGGCGCGCTATCAAGCCACCAAGGGCGCGATCAAGCTCCACATCGGACTGGATCACGATGGGCACCTGCCGGTTTTCGTGCGCATCACCGAAGGGCGCGAGCACGAACTGCATTGGGCCAAGAGCCTCCAGCTTCCGGCTGGAAGCGTGGTCGTCTTTGATCGAGGATTCTTCGACTTCGACTTCTTCAACCAACTGAGCCAAAAGGACATCCGCTTCGTGACGCGGCTCAAGCGAGACATCGCCTACACCGTCGTGGAGCGTCGCCCAGTCGTTGCCGGAACGGGCGTGACGTCGGATCAAATTCTTCGATTCAAAGGGAGGAAGGCCCAGCGGCTCGGACTGCAACTGCGAAGAGTTGGCTACCGAGATCCAGAGACCGGCCGCCACTACTACTTCCTTACCAACGCGATGGACTTGGCCGCCTCGACGGTCGCTCAGGTTTACAAGGACCGCTGGCAGATCGAGCTCTTCTTCAAGTGGATCAAGCAGAACCTGAAGATCAAGAGCTTCTTGGGTACGTCTCGCAACGCCGTGCTCTCTCAAATCTGGGTCGCCCTTTCGGTCTATTTACTCATGGCGTATTTGAAGTTTCTGGGCCGCGCCGGCTGGTCGCTCTCTCAACTCTTACGCCTGCTGCAGCTCAATCTCTTCGAGCGGCGAAGCCTCGCCGGCCTGCTCAAACCGCCTGACCGGCCGCCGGACCTACGAAGCGCTCAGCTCGCCCTGGAGATTGGGGCGTGAGTTTGTGGGACAGCAGTGCCTGATTGCCTACCAGGCTAACGCTACACAACCCAGCCCAAGACCTCTGTCTCCCCGGCAGCACTCACGCTAAACCGTTTGGCGGAATTGCCGACGCCAAACCGAGAGCGGCATCCCTCTCCTTCTTTTCTTCTTAGGAGGCACCGATCCGGAGGTTACCTTGTCTAGCTCAACAAGACTATCCAACCGCCCCCTTAACGACTCAGCAGCCTGAGGGTTCGTCTGTGAGAAATGCTGTAGACGCCCTCTAATGCAATCTACCTCCACCTGGAAGAGCTCTGGTGCGCTGCGAAGTGCTTCCAATCCATGAATCTGGGCCCTCAATCGGTCGCGATATAAATGCCCCTTGACAGGCCCTTTTTTGGAATTGACTCGATAACCAGTCACTTCCTGCACTCCGCCTTGAGACATGACCTCAATCTTGTTTCTTCCAACTGCGAACCCAGCCTTCTGTATGAGATCGATGACAGGATTGATGATACCTCGCACCTCATCACCGGAAAACACGAGGTCATCCACATACCTTGTATATGTCAATCCGCTCTCAGCGGCGCATCGGAGAATTGCCCGATCAGTTCCTAAAAGGATAAGATTTGCCAGCGGCATGCTGGTAGAAGCTCCCTGCGGAAGACGTCCCCGCCAGGTCGTCAACTTGGTCAACAAGCTCGCCACGTCAGGACTGCATCCCAAGCGAACAAGCGCTCTATATACCTGCTTATGAGTAACATTCGGGAAATATTTCCTGATGTCGATCCTTAGGACTTCTCTCTTCCCAAGATGGACACTGGCATTCGCAAGAGGTGACCGACCACGAATACCGCCAAAGAGATGGTCTGGATAGCGTAGGTCCCGGAGAAAGGCTCGATAAACAGCCTTTTGCACCTCAGAAAGTGGTTCTATCGGGCAGTCAATCAAACGCGGCTTTCTGCCGCTCTTATCCTGAAACGGAGAGTAGTAACCACCCGTCTTTCCAGCAAGAGCTTTTAGCTCTGCAACGCTCAGCCCGATAGAGTAGCTCAGATCTCTCCTTGACTCGATATTTAGCATAATTCACTCAACATCCAACAACAAGCCGAGTAATTGCTCTGGTATCTCGGCAAGGCCTTCTATTTCCTTATCAAGAACTTCTGGCTCAGCAGAAAGGAACACCATAAGATACAAAGGAACCTCAAGAACCTCGGAGAGCTGCTGGAATACTTCAAGGCTTGGCATCCTCCCTCCGGATTCTATGAGAGAAAGATGACTCGCTGAGATACCGGCACCTTCAGCTAAGGCCTGCTGGCTCAGATGCCGCAAACGCCTAACTCTCTTTATTGTCGAACCGTAGCTCATAGGGAATGACAAATACCTGATCTACCTTCGCAACGCACTACCATGGCCATACGCGAGATACACTGACAAAGATTTTCGACACCGCTTCAACAGCACGTACAATGACTGTGAAATCGACCACGGTGTTCTTGTCTTGCTCCCGCAGTTCCTCGATAGCCCTTTCTAGGGCATCGCGTCGCGACTGGCTAAGACTGGGCTCTGCTGCCATCTTCTCGAGTTGAACGATAACAGCAGAAAGGCTTGACGACTTATGATGTTTCATAAGCTCTCCTTTCTTTGCACCCCGGAACTTCATGCTCCGGCGCCCAATCCGATGCGCAATTACCGTGGGTGTACCCAGTCTGCCGGTAGATTCAGGTCTGCCCGTTGACGAAACGCCCAAAAAATGGAAACTGGAAAGCTTATTGCCAGTAAGGAAGCCTAAAGTGATTAGGCTCCCTAAAGCGCAGACCGATTCGCCTAGCCTCGCTTACACGCAATCATTACGCTTGCTCAGATTTAGGCTGTGAGTTTCACAGGTCCACGCTCAGACCGGCCATCCCCCAGCCTTACCAGGCCGCGAGACAAGCTAGTCCCAGGTGCTTCGCCACCGACTCTACCCGTGGAGGGTGGGCCGGAAGGGACAACTCTTAGAGAGAGTTGCTACGCACTGGCCTTGCAGTGCGCTTCAGGACAGAACTCAAGAGCTCTGCTTAAGGCAAGATCAATTGCCCTTCATAGCTATGCACATCGAAGAAAGGAGTTGTCAAAGACCCTCTAACGCCGGAATCCGGCGACAAGAAATATCCTAGGGCATACTTTGCTCTAAGTCAAGTCTCCCCCACCCGCACCCGCAACTCCGCAATCCTCCGATTCACCTCCCCCAACGACAGGTCGCGGTATCTCGGGGGGAGGAAGCGGTGGTCGGTGCATTCTTTGACGGCTAGGAGGTCCATGAGCTCCAGGCGGTCGATGTGGGCGGAGGGGCGGAAGTCGGCGATGACTTCTTCGATGATGGTGGGGAGGGTGCGGGAGTCGTCGTCGGAGCGGGATTCGTAGAGGCGGAGGGCGCGGACGAGGATGCCTTCCATCTCGTTGCCGCCGATTTGGGGATTGTCCGGGAGGAAGGGGAGCTCCTCCGCGGTGAGGTCGAGACCCGTTTTGCGGGCCATGGCGTAGAAGAGGTCGTGGCGGCTTTCCGGGTCCTGGGGCGGGAAAAGGGGGATGTGGACATCCAGGCGACCTTGGCGCTTGAGGTCGACTTCCACCAGGTCCGGGCGGCTGGTGGCGAAAATCCATAGGATCTTGCCGCGGTTGGTGGTGTCGCTCATCTCCCGGGCGAGCATGCCGTAGACCCGTCCGGAGACGCCGCCGTCGCCGGTGCCGGAGTCGCGGCGGCCGGTGACCTGGTCGGCCTCGTCGACGAAGACGATGACCTGCCCGAGGGCGTGGAGGATGGAGAAGATCTTCTCCAGGTTGCCCTCCGTGGCGCCGACCCACTTGTCGCGGAAATTCTTCAACTCCACCACCGGCACCCCTACCTCCCCCGCCAGACAGGTCACCAAGAAGGTCTTGCCGGTGCCGATGCGGCCGGCGATGAGGTAGCCCATGGGGAGGGCGCGGACGGCGCCGCGGCGGAGGAGTTGGGCGTCCTGGCGCAGCCAGGCCTTGGCTTCCTGATGGCCGGCGACGGCGTCGAGGGTTCGTCTCGATTCCACGAATTCGACCAGACCACCGGCTTGCTTCTCGATCAACTCCTTGCGCAGCTGGGCGATGAACTTGTGGGTCAGGCGCTGCTCGTTGCGCAGGGCGCGGAGGATGAGGGCGCGGACGTTGACTCTCGAAAGGCCTACCAGGCGCGCGGCCAGCTGCTCCCGGGGTAGGTCGGAGAGGCGGTCGAAAGCCTTGTCGCCGGCGGTGAGGTCGTGGACGTAGCTGACCAGCTCCTCCGCCGTGGGCAAGCGGACCTGGATCTTGGCGTTGTAGGGGCTCTCCACCAGGGTTTGGTTGAGGGTGGCGAGAGTGTCGGTGATCAGTACCGTGGCCACGAAGGCGCCGAGGATCGCCGGGTCGCTGGCCCATTCCAGGAGCTGGATCAGCACCTGGCTGCGCTCGCCGGCGAGCTGTACGGCGTCGGCCCGGGGAGCGATGAAGTGGGCGTACTCCAGCACCACCGCCACCTTGAGGGGCGCCGGGACGCGGCGGCCGGCGGAGTCGATGCGGGTGAGGCTTTGGCTGCCGCGAAGGAAACGGTGGATGAGCTCCAGGGCGCGGGGGGCGTCCCGGGGAAGCAAGTTGGCAAGATCGAGGGAGTCGCCGATCTCGGCGCCGTCGGGGAGCTTGGCCCAGTTGGTGCCCTGGAAGGCGTCGAAGGCCTCCAAGTACTTATAGAAGTGAGGCCCGCCCTTCTTCACCCGCAGGCCGCGGCCGCGGTCGTAGTGCAGCACCACGTCAAAGGGCTCGAACATCACCTCGGTGAGGAATCGCGGCAGGGAGACGTAGCGCTGAGCGCCGGCTCGTGCTGCTGCGGGAGCCTCGGCTGAGGCTCGAGCTGGGCTCGACCCTCCGGAGCCCTCGGACGGGCTGGCGGAGCCGCCCCCGAGCTCGAGCTCGGGGGTGCCGGCAGCGACCTCGGAGGCGGAGGCGGGGGTGGGGCCGCCGGGGGCTGGGCCGGCGGGGACGACGTCGTGGATGCTGCCGTAGAGAATGAATTGGCTGGTACTGCCGGCGCGGAAGCGCTGGCGCATCTCCTCCGCCCAGGGGAGCAGAGAGCTCATCCTTCGGTCTCCTTCTTGGGCGGATCGGGAATCTCGCTCACCGACGGCAGCTCCGGCCCGTCGGCGGCAAGGGGATCGGCGGCGAGGGGATCGGTCTCCAGGCCGCTCAGGCCACCGAAGATCTCCGAGTGCTGCTCCATCCAGCGATTGGTCTCATTGAGGGTGACGCTCACCGAATCGAGGCGGTCGGAGAGCACCTCGGGACGATTGGTGAGGGCCGCTTCCTCGCGGATCAGCTCCACCTGGCGCTCGATGCGCTCGAGCTCGGCGTCGACGATGCGGCGGCTCTGCTCCGCCCGCTCCAGGTTCTCGAGACGCTTCTGCTGAATCTCCAGGGTGCCCCGCATGGAGCGCTGGAGGGGCGAGTCCTCGGCGGTGTCTTCGAGCTTCTTTTCGAGCTTCTGGATCTCGCTCTCCACCCGCCGGCGGTCGACGCGGCGGAGGGTTTCGTCCACCGCTTCCCGGGAGAGCAGTAGGCGCAGGAAGATCCACACCAGCTGACTGAGGCCACCGGAGCGCACCTCCTGGAGCTTCACCGGGCCGCCGGCATCGTCCAGCCGCAGCGCCGGTTCCGCGATCTCCCGGGCCTGGGTGAGCAGCCGGGCATACCGGCGGCGGGACTCGAGGTTGAGGTTGTCGATGGCCCGCTGCAGGCGCACCTGGGCTTGCTCCTGGCCCGCGGACAGGCGCTCCGCCCGGATCAGTTTTTGGAAGCGCTCGTTGCCCGACAGGGCGAAGAGATAGGCGAGCTCCGCCGCCGCCCCCAGCAGCCAGAAGCCGGGGTTGGCCAGGCCGAGCACCGCGAAGGCTCCCAGGGCCAGCTGGTTGACCGGCATCAGCCCCATGCCGGGGATGGGGATCCGGCGCCAGAAGGCAGCCTTGAGGTAGTCGCCGAAGCCCAGCGGCACGTCCCGGCTCATCAGCTCTCCCGCCTCACTCGTCGCCCGCTCCGGCGTGACTCTCCTCGGTACCATGCTCCGCCTGCAGCTGGTGGAAGGCCTCCACCACCTCGCCGACGGCGGCCTTGAATTGAGGCGTCTGCTGGGCGTCGAGGGGATCGACTCCGTGCACCGGCGGCAGGATGTCTTCGAAGCTGCGACCGATGCGCCCCGGGGCGGGAGTGAAGATCCACAGCCGGTCCCCCAGGTACACCGCCTCGTCCAGGGAGTGGGTGACCACAAAGACGGTGGCGTGGATCTCGTGCCACAGGCTGGTGATGAGGCGCTGCATCTCGAAGCGGGTGGGCTCGTCGAGGGCGGAGAAGGGCTCGTCCATGAGCAGGATGCGCGGCTTCAAGGCCAGGGAGCGGGCGATGGCCACCCGCTGCTGCTGACCGCCGGAGAGCTGGTGGGGGTATTTGTACTCGTGGCCCCCGAGGCCCACTTTCTCGATCCATTCGAGGGCGATGCGGTCCATCTCCTCCCGGGAGAGACCCAGCTCGTCCCGGTTGAGCTCGAGACCGAAGGTGACGTTGCGCAGCACCGTGCGGTTGGGGAAGGAGCTGTATTTCTGGAAAATCATCCCCCGATCCCGGCCCGGGCCGGTGACCCGCTCCCCGCGCACCAGCACCTCGCCAAAAGTAGGAGGGTAGACGTCCGGGAAGCCCTGGATGAGGTTGAGGACCGTGGACTTGCCGCAGCCGGAGGGGCCGACGATGGAGATGAACTCACCGGCCTCGGGGCGGTCCTCGACGCAGAATTCCAGATTCTGAATCGCCGTATAGGCCTTGGGGGTGCCGTAGGCGAAGGTCTTCTCCACCCCGCGGAATTCCACCACCGGCGGGGGCTTGCGGCTAGAAGGTTCGCGAGGATCTGTCGGGGAGGAATTGGGCTCCATCATCAGGTCTCCCGCCGATAGGGGAAGAGGAAGCGCCCCAGGGTGGTCCACAGCTTGTCGGTGATGAAGGCGACGCCGACGATGACCAGCAGCACCAGGTAGATGTGCTCTCGGGGACCGCGGCGCTGGGAGGTGATGATGATGTCACCGAGGCCGCCGTTGATGTCCACCATCTCCGCCAGCAGGATGTAACTCCAGCCGATGCCGAAGCCGAGGCGGAGGGCCTGGAAGATGTCCGGCCAGGCAATGCCCAGCAGCACCTTCTGCACCGCCTGGAACTTGCTCGCCCCGAGGGTGTAGGCGGTTTTGAGGTAGACCTCATCCACCTGATCCACCGCCGACACCACCAGGGGCAGCAGATAGATCAGGAAGGCGAGGGCGAGGAAGAGGATCTTCTGGCGCTCGCCGATGCCGAAGAGGCTGAGGGTCAGGGGCACCAGCGCCGGAATGGGCAGGTAGGCGCCGAGCACCGCCAGCGGGCTGAAGGTGGCCTTGACCTTGGAGAAGGAACCCATCAGCACGCCCAGGGGCAGAGCGATGGCGACCCCGACGGCGAAGCCACCCACCACGCGCCGCAGCGAGATCAGCAGATTGCGGGTGAGAGCGCGGTCGAACCACAGGGATTCGAAGCTCAGCGCCACTTCCCACGGGCTGGGCAGGATGGTGGGGGAGATCCAGCGGTCTTCCGGCCGCGGGCCGGAGGTGGCCCACCACCACAGACCGAGGAGCGCCAGCACCGGCAGGGAGCCCAGCAGCCAGCGCTGCCAGGCGGGCAGGCGCTCGCGAATCCTCAGCCAGCCCAGAACGCCGGCGGTGGTGTCCCGGGCGGCTTCAAAGGCGGGGGCTTCCGGCCCCTTGCCGCCGGCCTCCGCTCCGGAAGGCGCTGCACCGGAGGTAGCGGACTCGACGGGCTCCGGTGACCCGTCGTCCCCCGGCGGGGGGCTCGCCGACTCGGCCATGGGGGCTCCTCCGTCTCCGCCTACTGCGCTTCCGGCGGATAGACGGAGACCTCCACGCGCCGGTTGAGGGCATGGTTGTCGGGATCGTCCGGATCCGCCGGCTCGTTCCAGCCCGCGCCCTCGACGACGAATTTATTCGGGTCGAAACCGAACTCTTCGATCAACGCGTCGCGCACGGATTGAGCGCGGTCCGTCGACAGGGTCTGGACGTCCTCGAAGCGCACGCCCTGACCGCGCATGGAGGCGTCGGTGTGTCCCACCACGGCGATGGTGGCGCGCTCGTACTGCCCCGCCAGACGGCCCACCTGCTCGAGGGTGGCGTTGACGTTGGGATCGTAGAGGGTGTCCGCCAGCGGGTTGCCGAATTCGTCCCGCGCCGGCTCGTAGAGATTGGCGGAGTTGGGGAAGAAGTTGATGCGGATGGTCTGGGTGAGGATCGGCGCCTCGGCCCGTACCCGGGTGTAGGTGGTGGGGGCGAAGGCGGTCTTGTACTCGTCCTTTTGCTGGGCGAAGAGGCCGTCTTCCTCGATGCCCTGGAGCACCGAGAAGTCCATCACCTCGTCGAAGCGCACCGGGGTGTCGATGAGCCCCAGCTCGCGGTAGACGAAGGTGATGTTCTTCCACGTGCGTTCGAAGTTGGCCGGGTTGTTCTGGTTGAGGAAGAAGCCCTTGTTCTCCGCGAAATTGGTGGAGTGGGCGTCCGCCTCCATGGCCTGCACCTCGTCCACGGCGAAGCCGTAGCCCTCCGCCATCCACTGGAAGGCCTGGGCCTTGGCGGTGGCGTCCTCGAGCTGCTCCATGCCCTTGAAGATGCCCTCCACCAGGCCGCGGACGATCTCCGGGTGGTCCTTGGCGAAGTCCGCCCGGGCGGCCCAAACGTCGGCGATGAGCTTGTTGGCCTCGGCGGTGGTGGTGAGGATGCGGGTGCCCTCGACGCGCTCCGGGATGTTGTAGATGTCCGGCGCCCAGGAGACACAGGCGTCGATGCTCTTGTCGGAGACGAAGGCGGCGGCGGCCTCGAAGGCGGTGGAGGTGAAGCGGTGGTTGACCTCGCCGGGCTGGATGCCGGCGTTGAGCAACAGGTTGTTGATGAAGTATTGGGACGGGCTGTTCTGGGCGTAGACGACGGTCTTGCCCTTGAGATCCTGGACGTTCTCGATATCGCCGCGGACGACGACGCCGTCACCGCCGTTGGACCAGTCGATCTGCTGGAAGATGCGCGGCGCGGTGCGCGAGTCGCGCATCAGCTCCGGCGCCATCAGCACCATCATGTCGAGGGTGCCCCAGAGGATGTGGCTCTCGCCGGAGGCGAAGGCGTCCCGCGCCACCACCGGATCGTCGATGAGCTTGAGGTTCACCTTGAAGCCATAGTCGCGGTAGAAGATGCTGTCCTCGTTGGGAGCGAAGCCATGGTTGGCGGCGACGATGGGCAGCCAGCCGATCCAAACGTTGATGGGAAATTGAACGACCTTCTCGTTCTCGTCCCAGGAGTAACCGGAGACGCCCTGCACCGCCGGCAGACGCTCGGCGGGCACGTAGGTGTACTCGTTGACGGTGGTGATGCCGGCGGTGTCCGGCGCCTCGTAACGCCCCACCTCGTCGCGGAATTTGTCCAGATCGACATCCCCGGCGCCCTTGCCCTCAGGGGCGATGAGGTCGCGGAAGAAGAACACCGCGCCGCCCAGCAGCGCGAGGACGATGACGGCGATGACTAGCTTTCCAAGGCCCGTGGGGCCGACTTTCTCCGACATGACGGTTCTCCTTCACCGGCGCGCGAGCGCCCGTTGCTGACTAGCTTAGCTTTCCTCTTCGACGGCGGGCCCCATATCCTTGACCTGGGGAGCGGCCTCGGTGCCCGGCGCCGCGGTCGCCGCTTCCGGTGCCGGCATGTCGAGGCCGTAGGCAGCGGCGAACTCGCTGAGGGCCTGATCCGCCAGCGCCTCCTGCTCCGCCTCCATCAGCTCCACTTCCGTGGTGTCGACGGAGGAAGAGGCGACCCGGGCGCGGCCGGCGGCCTGATCCCGGCGCTCGCTGATGTACTCCTCCACCCGTGCCAGGGTATCCCCGGAGCCGCCGATGGAGGTGATCATGCCCTGAGCCATCTCCTGCAGCTCGGCCTGGGCCTCCATCATCTCCGCCTCGGAGATCATGCGCTTGAGCTTCTCGATCTTGGCCTCGGCCTCGCGCACGGAAACGTCCCGAGCCTTGACCAGCTTTTTGAAGGTGACCTCCGCCGCTTCCAGCTGCTGGCTGTTCTCCTCCAGCTGGGCCTTGACCGTCTTGAGCTGCAGGGCGTATTGCCCCGCCGCCTTCTGGTGCCCCAGCTTGAGGTGCGCGGCGGCCTTGGCCGCCAGCTCTTGCTCATCCTTCTCCAGTTTCTTGACTTGCCGCAGCAGGCGCTCGACGAAGGCGGCATGGTCGGCCAGGTTCTCGTTGAAGCGCGCGATCTGCGACCGGAGATTCTCCTTCTCGGCCTCGATGAGGGCGCGGGGGTTGGCCTTCTCGATTCCGGAGATGAAGAGGCTCAGGAACCCTTTGAACAGGTTCTTGAGGCGTTGGAACATGATCCCGATCCTTTCCAAGGCAGACGGTCTGAAGGTACCTTCACGGTGTGGGTAGGCTCGATGCTCAGCTTGATGCCAGGTTCAATACACGAGTCCCGTCCCACCCTACGAGCGGAGGGGGAGCCGTGTTTCCTGAGTTTGAGGTGACCATAGCAACCGCCTTTGGAAGCTGTCAATCGCGTCTGGCATGGCTGCTGGGCCGATGGGCGACAGCGCTATGATCATCCCATGGAGCCCCACGAGATGACCCTCAGCGCGATTTTCGCAGATCTGGGCTTGGCCCTCGGGCTGGGACTGTTGGTGGGATTGCAGCGGGAGCGAGCGGACGCCGCCATGGCGGGGATCCGCACCTTCCCGGTGACCACCATCCTCGGCACCCTCACCGCCTACCTGGCCCAGGACTTCGGTGGCTGGTTGCTGGCGGTGGGTCTGCTGGCGGTGGCGGCCCTGGCGATTCTCGGCAGCCTGGAGGAACACCGCCAGCGTCCTCAGGACCCGGGCCTGACCACCGAGCTCTCGCTCCTCCTCATGTTCGCCGTCGGCGCCTATCTGGTGGTGGGGGAAACGGCGGTGGCCATCGTCATCGCTGGCGGGCTGGCGGTGCTGCTGCAGCTCAAGGCGCCGATGCACGCGTTGGTGGACCGCATTGGCGACGAGGACTTCAAAGCCATCACCCAATTCGTCCTCATCTCGTTGGTGATCCTGCCGGTCTTGCCGAATCGCACCTACGGCCCCTTCGACGTCCTCAACCCACGGCAGATCTGGCTCATGGTGGTGCTCATCGTGGGCATCGGGCTCGGCGGCTATATCGCGTACAAGATCTTCGGCCAGCGGGCCGGCAGCGTGCTGGCAGGGGTGCTGGGAGGAGTCATTTCCAGCACCGCCACCACCCTGAGCTACAGCCGCAGCAGCCATCCGGAGTCGGCGGCAACGAACGGTGAGGAAGAGAAGGGATCCGCGACGGTGGTGGGCCTGGCGGCGCTGGTCATCACCATCGCCTCCACCGTCGCGTTCTGCCGCGTGCTGGTGGAGATCGCGGTGGTCGCACCGGGCTCCCTGGCGGCGCTGGCCCCACCGCTGCTGGCGATGCTGGCGGTGATGACCCTGATCTCCTTCGCCGCCTGGCATTTGGGCAGCAGCGCCAGCGGCGAGATGCCCGAGCAAGGCAACCCTTCGCAGCTGCGCTCGGCGTTGATCTTCGGTGGTCTCTACGCGGTGATCCTGCTGGCGGTGGCGGCGGCCCAGGAGTATCTGGGCGAATCCGGGCTCTACGTCGTGGCGGTGCTCTCCGGGCTGACCGACGTCGACGCCATCACCCTCTCCACCGCCCAGATGATCAGCGGTGGCAAGCTGGCGGTGGAGACCGGCTGGCGGGTCATCCTGCTGGCTGCCCTGGCCAACCTGGCCTTCAAGCTCGGGCTGGTGGCGGCGCTGGGCAGCCGGCCCCTGCTGCGGCGGGTGGCGATGCTCTGGTCCGGCGCCGGGGTTGCGGGAGCGCTGATCCTCTGGCTCTGGCCCTGACGGCGGCTGATCACACTTACGGTTTTTCTTCCCATCCGTCAGCGGGCTCGTGACCGGAACAACTCCGCACCGGCAAGGGCGGATAGCGGGGGAAGCGGGAGTCGTCCTCGGACTTCCGGCAGTAGACGAAAACGCTCCGCCGATTGGACAGCAGCCGCAGATGGCGGCAGCTGGCGCACAGGCCAGCGCGGGGCAAAAGGCGGCGGCGGTCTTCGTCGGTGATGGCCTTGTCCATGGTTTCGTGACGAAGAAATTTGTCTTAGAAAGCCCTATCTAGGCGAGTTTCCGGCCGAAATGGGAAGATTTCTACAAAAAAAGCGGTTGGAGGCCAATCGAAAATAGGCTACAATCCGTATATATCAATAAGACTGCCTTGCGGCAGTTGACCTACCGGGGCTCCCCCAGCGGCATTCGTCGCCGGAATTGGAGCACCGCGACGGCTTGCGCCGTCCATGTCTTTGACCCTACCGCGGTACCTAGCCGCACCGAGCATTTCAAAATCGGGCGGGCCGTTCTTGACGGCCCGTTCCCCCTTGCCTGCTCTTTACTCTCTCAACCTCAGCATCACTCGTAGCGCAAAGCCTGGGTGGGATCGATGCGCGTCGCCCGCCAGGCGGGAAAGGCGCAGGTCACCAGGTTCACCGCCAAGGCAAAGGTGACGATGAGCAAGACGTCGGTGAGCCGGACCTCGAAGCGCACCGCGTTGATGAAGTAGATGGCGGCGACCTCGGCGTCAAAGCGGATCACCTCGAAGGTGTCGAGGAACCAGGCGGCGGCGCAACCCACCAGTACGCCGGCGGCCACTCCCAGGGCCCCCAGCAGCCCGCCGTAGAGCACGAAGCTGCGCCACAGCACCCGCCTCTGCAGCCCCAACGCCTGGAGCACGCCCAGATCCCGCATGCGCTCGCGCACCGCCACCATCAGAGTGGAGGCGACGTGGAAGGTGGAGACCACCACGATCAACCCCAGCACCAGGAAGAGGAAGAGCTTCTGCAGCCGCAGGGCGTTGAACAGCGGCCGGTTGAGCTCCAACCAGTTGGTCACCATATACCCCTGGTCCAGCACCTTCTCCACCGCCGTCGCCACCTCTCCGGCCTGCTCCAGCGAGCGGGGCTCGATCTCATACATGGCGGCGCCGCGGTCGGGGCCGAAGAGGCGCACGGCAAGGGGACGGCGGATCAGCAACCAGGCGCCGTCGAATTCCGCCAGGCCGCTGGCGAAGGTGCCGGTGCAGCGCACGCTCTGGTAGCGGAAGCGCGGGCGGCCGTCGGAGAAGCCCACCGCCACCAGGCGCAGCACATCACCGGGAGCAACGCCGAGCACCTTGGCCAGCTCCACTCCCAGCACCGCTCCCGGCAAACCATCCTCCGCCACCGCCAGCTGCTCCTCGGTAGCTCCCAAGGGACCGGCGCCATCGCCCGGAGAGCCCCTTCCCGGGGAGCTGGCATCGATGCCGCGCACCGTCACCTCCAGGCCCTCCGGGTTGGCGGAGCTGGTGAGCACTCCCTGCCCCAGCACCACCGCCTGTACCCGCGCCACTTCCGGCAGGCCGCGCAGGGCTTCGACGGTGGCGGCGGGAGCTTCGTCGCTGCCCAACCCCACGGGAATCGCCAGCACCGCTCCGCCACCGCCGCTGAGCTTGCGCTCCAGCTCCGCCTGATAGCCGGTCATCAGGGCCATGGCGATGATCAGCGCCGTGACGCCGAGGGCGGTGGCGGCGAAGGCGACCCGGGCGGTGCCGGAGAGCAGGCGGCTGCGCTGACCGCGTAGGAAGCGCCAGGCGAGCTCCCAGGCCAGAGGCCGTCGTAGAGGTAGGGAGCCCTCCGGCGGCGTAGGACCCGCGGTCATGGAGCCGCCCTCATGAGCAGGCCCTTCACGAGAGCAGGCCCTTCACGAGAAGAGTCTTCAGCGGCCGGCGCGGCGGCCGACGGTGGAGAGGAAATGGTCGAAGAGAGGCGCGGCGTCGTTGGGTCCGGGAGCCGCTTCCGGGTGGTATTGCACCGAGAACACCGGCTTGCCGTCCACCACGAAGGCTTCGAGAGTGCCGTCGTTGAGGTTGATCTCGGTGGCCCGCACCGAAGCCGGCAGCGAGTCCGGATCCACCGCGAAGCCGTGATTCTGGCTGGTGATGGTGACCTTGCCGGTCTCCTCGTCCCGCACCGGCTGATTGCCGCCGTGGTGGCCGAACTTCATCTTGAAGGTCTTGGCCCCCAAGGATAGACCGAGGAGCTGGTGCCCCAAGCAAATGCCGAAAACCGGCACCCCGGAATGGGCCAACTCCGCCACGTTCTCCACGATACCGGTCAGGGGCTCCGGGTCGCCGGGGCCGTTGGAGAGAACGATGCCATCGACCCCCAACGCCAGGCATTCGGAAGCGGGAGTACGCGCCGGAAGGACCGTCGAACGGACTCCCCGACGAGCTAGACAGCGCAGGATGTTCTGCTTGACCCCAAAATCGTAAACCGCCAGCCGCAGCCCCTCGCTGCCCTCCGGAACCACCTCGTAGGGCTCGCTGCAGGTGACCTCGTCCACCAGAGCGCGACCGGTCATGGGCGCCAGCTCCCGGACTTCTTTGAGCAGCGCCTCGACCTCGAAGCGCTCGCTGGTGATCACTCCCCGCAGGGCTCCGTGGATGCGCAGGCGCCGCACCAGGGCGCGGGTGTCGATGCCCGCCAGTCCGGGCACGCCGCCCTCGCTGAGATAGTCCGCCAGGCCCCCGTCGCCGTCGGGATGGGCGGTGAAGCGGCGGCCGACGAAGCCCTCGGCCCAGATCCGCCGCGACTCGTCGAAGTCCGGGTCGGTACCGTAGTTGCCCATGTGGGGCTGGGTCATGACCACGATCTGACCGCGATAGGAGGGATCGGTGAGGATCTCCTGGTACCCGGTCATGGAGGTGTTGAAGACCACCTCCCCGAAGCTCGTCCCCGGAGCCACCGAAGTGCCCTCGTAGACCGTCCCATCCTCCAGCACCAGAAGGGCTGGCTCGAGGTTGTCAAATTTCATGCTTTGGGGTTCCCAAGGTCGTAGGTCTTATGGCCGTTGGGAGGGGATGCTACCCCAGCACCGGGGGAGGCGCTACCCTGTGGTGGGTCTCAACCCCCAGCATAGACCGGCAGCCGGCGATTCATCACTTCCGCCAGGCGGCGGACTTCGATCATCAGCTGGTCGAATTGATCCGGCAGCAGCGCCTGCTTGCCGTCGGACATGGCCTTCTCGGGCTCGTTGTGGACCTCCACCATCAATCCGTCGGCGCCTACCGCCACCGAAGCGCGGGCCAGCGGCAGTACCTTGCGGCGCACGCCGGTACCGTGGCTGGGGTCGGCGATGATGGGCAGATGGCTAATGTTCTGCACCGCCGGGATGGAGGAAAGGTCGAGGGTGTTGCGCGTGTGGTCGGCGAAAGTGCGCACCCCGCGTTCGCAGAGCAGCACGTTGGGGTTGCCCTGGTCGAGGATGTACTCCGCCGCCAGCAGGAACTCGGTGATGGTGGCAGCCATGCCGCGCTTCAAGAGGATCGGCAAGCCGGTGCGGCCGGCGCGGCGCAGGAGGGTGAAGTTCTGCATGTTGCGGGCGCCGATTTGAATCATGTCGCTGTGCTCCGCCACCGCGTCCAGGACGTCGATGTCGGTAGCCTCGGTGACCACCGGCAGACCGGTCTCCTCGCGCACCCGGGCGAGGATCTCCAAGCCCTCGACCCCCAGGCCCTGGAAGCTGTAGGGGCTGGTGCGCGGCTTGTAGGCACCGCCGCGCAACAGCTGAGCGCCGGCGGCCTGCACCCGGCGGGCGATGGTCAGGGTCTGCTCATAGCTCTCCACCGAGCACGGCCCGGCGATGACCACGAAATTGGAGCCGCCGACGGCAACGTCGCCGACCTTGAATTCGGTGGGTTCCTGCTTGAATTCCCGTGACACGAGCTTGTACGGATGGCTGACGCGGATCACTTCCAGGACACCGCGCATCTCGGTGAACTGGCCGGATTCGAGGGCCCCCAGGTTACCGGTGATTCCGATGGCGGTACGCTGAGCTCCGGGTATGGGATGCGCCTTGAGACCACGGTCCTCGATGGCATCTACCACCTCCTCGACCTGCTTCGGGGTCGCATCCATCTTCATCACGATGAGCATGATTTTTCTACCTTTCTTCGCCGGCGCTCCCGATGGCAATTCCGAAGCTGCCGAGCGGTATCTTCAGTCCCTTGGCGGCGGACGTTGCCGCTCGGTTTTCCAAGGACGCTCAGCACGTTATGATAGCAGAGCCCTGGCTGCTTCGAGCTTCTAGCTGCTGCGAGCTTTTGGCTGCTGCGAGCTGCTGAGCCGGCCGGTGCCTCGTTCAATCCCGCGGTCCCCGACGACCGCCGCCGAAAGGAGTCCTTCCATGCGCACGGTGCGGATCACCCTCTGGTTCTTACTCGCCTGGCTCGTCACCGCCCCGGCCTTCGCCTACACGATCTATCTCAAGGACGGCTCCCGCATCATCACTCAGAAGAAGTATGAGGTGGTGGACGGGCAGGCAATCCTGCTGCTGCAAAACGGCACCCAGGCTTCCTACGATCTGGATCGAATCGATGTGCCGCGTACTGAAAAGGCCAACAGCGACGGCAATTACGGTAGCGCGATCATCTTCGAGGACGGCAAAGCGGTCGAGAAACCCACCGCGCCGCCGCCCCAGGGTCCCAACAGTCTCTCGGACCTGATCAAATCCCGCAACGCCGGGCTGCGCGGCGAGACCGGCGCCCAACGAGACGGCGTAATCACCGACTCCGGGGGCGAGACCACGGCCCGCACCGCCCCCAACCGGGTCACCGACGAGCCCGGCGCGGAGCCTTCTCCCATGCGCGCCGAGCTGGCCGGCGAGCTGCGTCAATACTTCCGCAGCCGCGGCCTCGACGAGGTGGCGGTCTTCCGCGGCTCCGCCGACGGCAGCGCCCTGGTGCAGGTGAGCACCGCCTCCGAGTCCTCCGTCTTCCGCGCCATCGCCGTCGGCGCCAAGGCGCTCCAAGACATCGGCGAACGCCCGGACGTCGGCCTCCAGAGCCTGGAGCTCGCCATGGCCACCCCCTCCGGCGAGAACGCCGGCCGCATGCGCATCACCCCCGCCATGGCGCAGGAGCTGATCTCGAAGCAGACCGAGGTGACGGACTTCTTCGTGCGGTATGTGCAGTTTGAGTGAGGGACCGCGATCCAGCAGACAGAATTTTCTTGTTCCCACGCTCCAGCGTGGGAACCGATGACATTCAGCTAGGCCCTGACACCCAGGCCCCGCTCCAGCGGGGCGGGTAGATCCTCCCGCGGGGCGTGGACGACAGGCCATCGCCCCCCTCCCCCGACGCTAGAGCGTCTCCCAAGAGCTCCCACGCTGGAGCGTGGGAGCGAGGGGTTGGTGGGCTGGCTCACGACGGCAGCACGCCCCCGTCCGCCTCCGACAGCTCGTCGAGGCTCTCCTCCAGCCCCACGTACTCCTGCACCGAGACTCCCACCCGGCGCAGGAAGCGCTGCTGGTAGCTCTCCACCTCGCCCACCGCTTCGTCGAGATAGATCTTCTCCACCCGAAAGAGCGGCACGAAGACCGTCGCCAGGCCCAGGGTTTGGTCCGTGCGGCGCACCGCCTGGGCCATCCAGTCCTCGAAGCTCTCCACCCCCAGGGCGCGCAGAGTGACGCCGTGGACGGCGAGATCCTGCATCACGCCCCAGAGTTTCTCCGAGGGGTTGATGAGGTGGACGATGACGATGGAGCCGGGCTCGATCACGGCAGCCTGGAAGGCAATCAGCCCTCGACCTTCTCGGAGATCTCCACCAGCACGCCGTCGGCGCTCTTGGGGTGGATGAAGTTCACCAGGCAACCGTCGGCGCCGGGGGTCGCCTGCTCCCGCAGCAGGCGGAAGCCGTTCTGCTGCAGCGACTCCCCTTCCCCGGCGACGTCGTCGGTGGCCAGGCAAAGGTGGTGCAGCCCCGGGCCTCGCTTGGCGAGGAATTTGGCGATGGGGGAATCGTCGGTGGTGGGTTCGAGGAGCTCGATGCGGCTGGCGCCGCAGGGGATGATGGCCACCCGCACACCCTCCCGGGGCACCTCTTCGATGGCCTCCACCTCGAGACCCATCTGCTCATAGATCTTGCGCGCCTCGTCGATGGAGCGCACGGCGATACCCAGGTGGTCGATGCCTTCGATCATGGGGCTGCCTCAATCCTTGAGCAGGTTGCGGGCGATGACCAGGCGCTGGATCTCGCTGGTGCCCTCGCCAATGGTGCAGATCTTGGCGTCGCGGTAGTACTTCTCCGCCCGATAGTCCTTCACGAAGCCGTAGCCTCCGTGGATCTGGACACCGCGCTCGGAGCAGAAGACCGCCACCTCACCGGTGAGGAGCTTGGCCTCGGAGGCCAGCTGGCTCACGGGACGGCCGTGGTCCATGGCCTCGGCGGCGGCGTAGGTCATGATCTCGGCGGCGGCGATGCGGTTGGCCATGTCCGCCAAGTGGAAGCGCACCGCTTGGAAGTCGGCGATGGGCTTGCCGAATTGCTGGCGCTCCTTGGCATAGTCCCGGGCGGTCTCGAAGGCGCCGATGGCAGTGCCCAGCCCCAGGGCGGCGATGGAAATCCGGCCGCCGTCGAGGATCTGCAGCGCCTGAATGAAGCCCTCGCCGCGCTCGCCCAGCAAGTTCTCGTCGGGGACGAAGCAATTCTCCATCACCACCTCGGCGGTGTCGGAGGCGCGGATGCCCAGCTTGTTCTCTTTCTTCCCCGGGCGGAAGCCCTCGGTGCCCTTGTCGATGGCGAAGGCGGAGATGTTGTGGTGGCGGCGCCCTTCGGGATCGGTGACCGCAAAGACCACACAGACGTCGCCCACGGAACCGTGGGTGGTGAAGGTCTTGGCACCGTTGATCACCCAGCCGCCGTCCACCTTCTCGGCCTGGGTCTGGGTGCCGGCGGCGTCGGAGCCGGCGTTGGGCTCGGTGAGGCTCCAGGCGCCGATCTTCTCGCCCTTGGCCAGCGGCGTCACCCAACGGCGGCGCTGCTCCTCGTTGCCGAATTTGAGGATGTGATTCGTGCACAGGGAGTTATGGGCGGCGATGGAGATGCCCACGGAGGGATCGACCTTGGAAAGCTCGGTGATCACCGACACGTAGTCGATGTAGCCGAGGCCGGCACCGCCGTACTCCTCCGGCACGATGATGCCCAAGAAGCCCAGCTCGCCGGCCTTCTTGATCACCTCCATGGGGAAGCGTTGGGCCTCGTCGATCTCGTCGACGATGGGATCCACCTCACCGCGAGCGAAGTCCCGCGCCAGCTCCTGCACGGCCCGCTGCTCTTCATTGAGCGCAAAATTCAAACCGGCGGTCTCTTCCGCCGTCTCTACCATCGTCGTCATGACCTCGATCCTCCAGTGAACAGAAGCGCCCCCGCCCGGCGTGCCTGTTTCAGCAGGCTCCTAGATGAGCTGCGTTGCAAGGGCGTCTGGGAAATCTACAGGGTCCCGCCGAGGGCCGCACAGGCCACTTTCAGCGCTGGACACACCACTAGGCATGGTATCGCGCGGGGTGGAGGGAAGGCAACGGCGGCTCCAGGTCGCTCAGTCCTGCGGGGAAGCTCGCTCCGGGCGTAAATCGAGAGCCACAAGGGACCATTGATCGCGCAGATAGAGAACCCCATCCACCAAGGTGGGAGTCGTCCAGGAGGGCTTGGCCAGGACCTTGGCTCGGGCGAGGACTTGCACACCGTCGGCACCGGGTCGCCCCCAGCTCAGAACGCCGTTCTCGTCCAGCACCAGCAGCTCTTCACCGACCTTCAGCAGCCGGGCCTTGGGGAAACCCCGCTGTCGCCACAGGATCCTGCCGCTGTCGATCTCTACCGCCGCCAGAACCAGGCCCTGACTGCCCACGGCGGAGATCACATGATCACCGCCGTGGGC
>JAXHTF010000074.1 GCA_034211275.1 Acidobacteriota bacterium | reverse complement strand
CAAAGAAGTTGTACCAAGGGCTGCCCTCCTTCTCCCACTCCTTGCGGATCCCCACCCCCCCCCCCACCGCCGCCAGATTAACGGCGAACCGCGTCATGAACAGGCTGCGTAGGCTTTGGTTGACCCGCGGGTCGTAGTGGTTGAGCTCGTCCACCTCGTCGATGAGCAACACCAGCTTGACCCGCCGCCGGTGCCCCGCCTGGAGCTCCTTGAGCAGGCCGTGGAGCTCGCGCACCAGGTGGTGGTGAGTGTAGGGCTTGGCGGCGCCGAGGGCAGACGAGCGCTGGAGGCTGGGAGATTGTGCATCGAGATGAGCGGCCATGGACTCGAAGATCTGATCCGCCAGGGTGGCGAAGAATTTCTCTTCCGGGGTGCCCTGGAGGTCGATGTAGACGGGGTAGAAGGCGTACTCCGGATCCTCCAGGGTCTCCAGGCGCTGCTGGATCTGGTGCAGCAGCGAGGTCTTGCCGATGCGCCGCTCGCCGTAGAGCAGCAGGCTGTTGTTGTGGATGGTCTGGAGCACCCGCTGCACCAGCGCCTCGCGGCCAAAGAAGAGCTGATGGTCGAAGATTGGCCGGCCGGCGACGTAGGGGTTGAAGCGGCGGCGCAGGCGCTGGCGGCGTTCCCGCCACCGGCGCAGCCAGAAGAGCAGGAAGAGCACCAGGGAGACGGTGGCGGAGGCCACCGGTAACCAGGGGGAGCGGAACCACGGCCGGCGGTAGAGCACCCGATACTCGCTGCGGGAGCTCAGGCCTTCGTTGTCGGTGGCCACCACCGTCCACACCGACGACCCCACCGTCAGCCGGCGGCGAGCGCTGAACTCGGTGATGAACGTCTGCCCCACGGCCTGGGTGGAGAAGGAGCTGTCCACCGGACGGCCCTCACCGTCCAGCACCTCGACGGTCACCGGCGAGCCGTCGATGGCGACGCCGGTGAGGCGGAAGCGCGGCTCCGTCACCACCTCCACCCTCTCGCCGCCGGCACCGCCTTCCACCGTGCCACCTTCGAGTGGGCCACCTTCGACCGAGCCACCTCCGAGCTCTTCCTCACCGAGAGCCTGCCGACGGTCGGCGAAGCGGATCGCCGGCGGCAAATTCTCCACCGACTCCCCACCCAAGACCCGCTGGCTGATGCGTCCGTAGGCTCGCCCCACCACCGCCAGGGCCTGGGGCTGGCCACGCTCCAACGCCAGCACCCGGTTGGCGGTGGAGAGGGCGTCCTCGGTACGGCCGGCGGCCAGATGCTCCTCGGCGGCGGTGAGCAGCTCGGCGATGCGGGAGTCCTGACGTTCCGCCGCCTGAGCGTCCACCAGCTGCCGGCGCAGGGCTGCCGCCTGGGGATGGTCGGGCTCCAGAGCGAAGACCAGCTCCAGGGCATCCAAAGCCTCGGCGAGCCTCCCCTCGGCCTGCAAGCCGCGGGCGCTGGTGAGGGCCTCGGCGATCTGCCGCTGCCGGCGCTCCGCCGCCACCGAGGCCACCAGCGTCGCCTGCGCCTGCTCCAGCAATTCCTCGGCCTCCGGGCTGGGCCCCACCGCCAGCACCTGGCGTAGCAGCCGAGCGGCCCCCTGGGCGTCGCCGTCCGCGAGCAGGCGGCGGGCGGCTTGCAGATTGCCGGCGGTCTCCCGGGCCTGCCGCTGCGCCTCCTCCTGGGCCACCAGGTCGGAGCGCAAGGTAGCCATCAGCTCGCTAGCCTCGGGATGATCCGGCGCCACCGCCAGTCCCGGCCCCAGGGCCTTCATGGCCTCCTCCAACCGTCCTTCGCGCTGCAGGCTCCGGGCGTCTTCCAGGCTTTGAGCCACCACCTCCTCGGTGCGGCGCCGAGCCTCTTCGGCGGCGGCCTGCTGTGCCTGCTCCACCCGCTGACGATAGTCCCGCAGCTGCGCCAGGGCCGCCGGCGATTCCGTCACCACCCCCAGCCGCTCCTCGGTGTCGAAGGCTTCCAGGGCCGCGTCGTCCTGCCCCAGCTCGTGGTAGGCGATCCCCAGCTTGAGGTAGGGAAAGTAGTCCACCACGTTCATGCCGTAGGTACGTACCCGAGAGCCGGAATCACCCCGGCGCTCCAACGCCTCCTGCAGCTCCTCTACCGCCTCGCGCCAGCGCTCCCCTTGGAGGGCCCGTTCGGCTTTCTCGTAATGCTCATACCAACGATCCGCCGACGCCGGCAGGCCGCCCACCACCAGGACCGAGATCCACAGCACCAGCCAAAGACCCCGCCCCCTGCGCCGGCTGCGACGAGCACGGCGCGGGGTGTCGGCGGGGCCGAAAGGGCTGGGGTTTCGGGATTCGGTCATGGAATCCCTCAGCTGCCGATGCCGGAGACGAAGGTCTGCATCAGGTCGAAGACGATAAAGGTCATCCAGGCATCCTCCCGCAGCTCCTCGCGATCCCCACCGAGCACCAGCAAGTCGTAGGGAGCCTTGATCCCGCGGTGGCGCTTCTGCTCCCAGCGAGCCACCACTTCACCGTCGATGCGCGCCACGAACTCTCCTTCCAGGGGGTACGGGAAAAGGAACATCTTGAGCACTCCGCGGTTGAGCTGGGTGTCCTCGGAAATCCGCTCGATCTCCACGTCCCGCTGGTCGATGACTCCGGTAAAGATCACCCGCGAATGGTAATCGTAGCGGAGAGTGCCCCAAGGCTCCTCGCCGTCCCGGTCGTAGAGCTGCACCACCGGCTCGGTCTCGTCCGAACGGATGGGAACCCCGCGCACGCTTTGGCTCTTGGCCCACGCCCGCAGAGTCAGTGGCTCACCGGTCTGGGGATGGGTGAAGCGGTAGCGCACCCGGTGGACGTCCTGGTTGTAGACGTGCTCCGGGATCACGATGTTGGCGGCGGTGATGCGGCTCCAGGGCATTCCCTTGTACTTCATCATCTGCTGCTCGCCGGTCTCCAGGTCGCGGTAGCGCACCTTCTTGGTCCACCCGTTGCGCTCGACCTCGAAGCGGCTCCAACCCTCGGCGAGAAGCTCTTCCGGCGAAGCGAGCTCTACCGACGACCCCTCGAAGCGCGGCGGTTCTTCGAGGCCGGTGTGTTCGGCAGCATCCGCCGGAGCAGCCAGCCCCAGGCCCGCGATCAGGGCGAATAGCAGGAAAGCGACGGTGGGGGCGGTGAAGAGACGATGGGAAGGGTTCATGATGGGCTCCTCTCGAAGGAATCGGGGCCGCGTCCAAGAAGCGAGGGATTCGTTTCTCCGTCGACCCGTTGTGGGAGCCAGTGTGCCGATCTCGCCGCGCTCGGGCTTGAGGGCCGCCTGATCCCTGGCGGAGGAAGTTCTGAGGTTTTTCCTTGGGGGAAATAACGAGAGCTCACTCGGGCCAACTTCTGCTAGGATTTGGATACGTCTATCCAAGCCGGCCCGCTCGGCTGCCGGCAACCAACCACTAGATTTCCAAGGAACTCCATCGATATGTATCGTCGTGTCCTGAATTCGCTCGTCCTCGCTTTGCTCGTCCTCTGCTCCACCCTTCCCGCCGCCGCCGGTATCCCGCCGGTGATGCCCGGTGAGCTCTTGGGCTCCACCGGTGCCGTCGGCGCCTCCCTCATCTCCATCGATCCGATGACCGGCGCCGGCACCACCCGCTTCCCCCTGGGTTCCATCGGCCCGGTGACGGAAATCGAGTTCCGCTCTGACGGCGTCCTCTTCGGCGCCACCGGCGGCGGCTCCAGCAGCATCATCACCATCGATCCGGACACCGGCGTCGAGACCCTGGTGGGCGTCCACGCTTTCGGTGCCGTCAACGGCCTGGAGTTCGTCGGCAACACCCTCTACGGCGCGTTCTTCGAGAGCGGCGGAATGGGCCAGGAGGGCAACCCCAACGCCCAATTGGTCACCGTCGACCAGGCCACCGGCGTCCTCACCGTCATCGGTGACATTACCGACATCAACCCGGTCCGCGGCCTGGCCTACGACTCCATCACCGGCACCATGTACGGAGTCGGTTCGGAGCTCACCCGGCCCACCGAGGGGATCACCGGTGATCTGCTCTTCACCATCGACCTGGCCACCGGCACCCCGACCCCCATCGGCAACACCGGGGCGGAGATCACCGGCGGCATCGAATTCGGCCCCGACGGCACCCTCTACGGCGGCATCGCCTTCGGCGGCGGGGATGCGGCGGCGCCCGAAGGCATCCTGTTCAACGACGGGGACCTGGTGACCCTCGATCCGGCCACTGGCGCCGCGACCTTGGTCGGCAGCACCGGCGTCAACCCCCTGAGCGGTCTGTCCTTCGTTCCCGGCGGCATCATCGGCCCCGGCCCCAACGTCATCGAGGTCCCGACCCTCTCCGAGGTTGGCTTGATGCTGATGATGGGACTGCTGCTGGCCGCTGGCCTGGTGGTCCTGCGCCGCGGCTGAGCCCCGCTCCTATAGAAGCTGAACGCTCGAACCTTCGAACGTTCACCCGAAAGTCCCCGATGGAATCTGCGGCCGGGCCGCGCCATCGGGGACTTTTTGGATCTGGGCTATATCGGGGTTGTATCGGAGCTCGATCAGCGAGAGGGGCCGGCACCGAGAGCCCCGCGCAGCCGGCGGCTCTCGTCGAGGAGCTCGCGGGCAGCGGCGAGGGTCTCGGCACCGCCGGTGCTCCCCGCCAGGGTAGCGCTGCTCTCCATAGGCTGCAGGTGATGATCTCCCTCGTCCCCCAGCCCCGAGCCCCTCGACCGTGCCATGCGGGCACGGATCTGAGCCCGCAGCTCGGCGCCGTTCTCGATGCCCCGGAAATGGCCCACATGAAGGCCTTTGTCCTCATCCCCATCGCCGGAACTCTTGGCTCCGCCTCCGGCGGTGTGGATCTCCAGGTCCTCGATGCCCAGGAGCTTCTGCAGCGGGTTCTGGCGCACCGACATATTCTGGATCTTGGAGATGGTCATGGTCTGCTCCTTGACCTTCCACAGCCCCTCGCGGATGCGCAGGCATTCGTCCCCCACCATGTACCAGCGCAGCTCCCAGCCGAGCTTGAGCAGGAGGCCGGAGGTGACGGCCTGGATGGCGAAGAAGCCCAGGGCGATGAATTCGATCAGCTCGATGAAGCGTAGCGGTGAGGCGGCAAACCAGTCCGGGAGCCCCTCGGTGAGCTCCCGCAACGGCTCCGGAGCGGTGTTCTGGACGCCGAAATCGACGAAGGGGATCTCGAAGCTGCCGAAGTAGGCGAGGGAGAAGAGGATACCCAGCAGTGCACCCGCCTGCTTGAAGAACCAGCTGACGCCGCTGTAGTAGAGATAGCGCCGGGAGGCGTGGAAGGTGATCAGCTCCTCGTCGTGGCCCGGCGGCGGGTCCGGCCGCTCGCTGACCTTGAGCACCTTGAGCAGGAATTGCTTCACGGCCCCTCCCCCACCTCACCGGCTGCCGCCCCGGGAGGCCCCCCGCGAGTCTCCAGAGCCTGCCGGACGGCGCGCAGCTCGGCGGTGACCTCGCGCAAAACTCCCGCCAGCTCATGGCCCAGCTCACCGGCTGCCTCGCCACTCCGCGGGTCCCCCGGCGCCGCGCCGGCCCGATGCCGCCCTTCCCGCCGCCGGCCGCGCATGCGGGAGTAGAGGAAGTCGCGGATCTGCTCCAGCTCTTCCAAACCCTCCACGGTCATCTCCGCCGTCGCCGAGCCGGCGGCGGTCTGCAGCTGCAGCCGCGCCAACCCCAGCCACCGCTCGACGAAGTTGCTGGTCAGGTGGATGTCCTGGATGCGCGGATAGTTGAGGCTGATCTCCCGCCGGAAGAGGATCCCCCACTGCATGCTCACCCCTTCTTCATCGAACTCATAGCGCAGCGTCCGGAATCGTGCCAGACGAGGGATCAGCGGGATGAAGAAGAACGGTCCGAAGAGTAGCGAGGTGAGGAAGTAGTAGACCAGGAGGTTGAGGTGGGGGCGGTATTCGCCGTGGATAGGGACCTCAGTGGATGCTTCGCTCTCAGACATATTCCCTCCCCGATGTATTCATGACACCCAGTAAACCGTGTTTCTAGATTCCTGGTCAAGATCTGGAGCTGGCTCCTCCCGACAGCCCATTAGGACACCACCTCATCGCCCTCGTGCTAGCCTTACGAGCAAAAAAGAACCTTTGATTCGGCCCCTTCGAGGAGGTCCTCCATGCCCGAGCACAGCCGATACCAGGCGCTCGATGCCGTCAAGATCGAGCACACCATCGCCCGGCTCTCCGAGCGCATCGAGAACCGCTTCCCGGGCTCCGGGCTCTTCCGCCTCAGCACCAAGGTCCTCGCCATCAGCCGCGAGGCCCAGGCTCAGGCGGAGTGGATCGCCCGCCCCATCCTAAGCCTTCGCATCGCCATCACCGTCCTGATCCTGATCATCCTGGCGGGCATCGCCGGCACCCTGGGATCGCTGCGCATCACCCTCGACGAAGTGCACTTTCTGGACTTCATCCAGGCTCTGGAAGCGGGCATCAACGACGTCGTGCTCATCGGCCTGGGAATCTTCTTCCTGATCAGCCTGGAACGCCGCCTCAAGCGCCACCGCGCCCTCGGCGCCATCCACGAGCTGCGCGCCCTGGCCCACATCATCGACATGCACCAGCTGACCAAGGACCCCACCCGCATCGCCTGGAACCCGCAGCCGGACGACGAGAGCACCGAGGGCAAGCTGACCCCCTTCGAGCTCTCCCGCTATCTCGACTACTGCAGCGAGATGCTCTCGCTGCTGGGCAAGATCTCGGTGCTCTACGTACAGCGATTCGACGACGCCGTGGCGCTGGCGGCGGTCAACGAGGTGGAGCAGCTGACCACCGGCCTGTCACGCAAGATCTGGCAGAAGCTGATGATGATCCCCAGCATCGGTACCAGCCTCGGCGAGTCGCCCTCGGACACCGAAGCAAAGCTCAAGATGACGGATTCTGACGAGAAATAGTAGTCTAGAAAAAAGTTGAGCCCGTTCCCAAGGCCGGCTGCCGAAGCAGCGCCGGCGCTAGCAGCCATGGAGCCGATGTCGTGAGCCAAAACCCGAGCGATACCAAGAAAACCATCGACCGAGCGGTCATTGAAGAGGTCCAGAGCATGTCCGAGGAGGCTCTCGACGACCTGCCCTTCGGCGCTATCCGCCTCGACCGCGAAGGCACCATCCTGGCCTTCAACGACCACGAGTCGCAGCTCACCGGCCGCTCCCGCAGCCAAGTGCTGGGCAAGAACTTCTTCACCGAGGTCGCTCCCTGCACCAACGTTCAGGATTTCGCCGGCCGCTTCCGGGAGGGAGTGCGCCAGGGCGAGCTCCACGCCGTCTTCCCCTACCTCTTCGACTTCAAGATGAAGCCGCGCAACGTCTGGGTCACCCTCTTCTACAGCCGCGGCACCGACTCCGCCTGGGTCTTCGTACGCGAGGACAATCCCGCCTCCTGAGGCTCCCCCTAGCCGATATTGCGACGGTCCCGTGAGGGACTTGCCTCCGTTTTCTCGCGTTGATGAATAGAGACATTCGTCAACCGCGCTCTCCGCCCCCCTTGAATTCACTCCACGGGCGGGAGCCAACCCCAGGAGGTGAATCCCGTGATGACTTCTTCCGGCCGACACCGGAGCCCGAGCCGTCGAGGCCTGGGCCTACTACTCGCCTGCATCTTGCTCTTCGCCACCGGCGCCACGGCGGCGCCGTCCCCGGTGGAAGAAGCCGGCCTGCCCGTCAGCAACCTTTTCGAGGCCAACACCAAGGGCACCTGCACGCCCACCGGCTGCAGCAGCACCAACTGCCTCGACCGGTGCGCCCGCATCCTCATCGACGTGCTGGACGGTCGCGCCTACGACCTCTGCCCCATCACCAACGGCGTCTGCACCTGCCAGGCCGGCTACGGCCAGCCGGGGTCGGCGGTGTTCAGCGACCCGTCGGAGAACAAGGGCCCCGTGTGCCACGCCGCCCTCTACGCCGGCCGCAACGTCGCTTCTGACCGCCAGTGGTGGAACGAGTACTTCAACTACCAGACCCTCGGCCCCAACTCCGGAGCCGGCTTCATGGGCAAGGAGATCTTCTCCCCCCTCTACGGCAGCTTCATCGTCGCCTCGGTGATGACCGCCCTCGACACCGCCGAGGCCCGCGGCCACAACGACGTCGCCAACAAGGCGCGCCAGTGGCTCAGGGCCTATTGGGCGTTGGCCTCCCTGGCCTCCCGCCCCGGCGGCATCCAAAACGCCGACGTGGTGTACCGCCACGGCACCCAATCGATCTCCGGCACATACAACAACATCCGCGGTGCCTCCCAGGTCACCGCCGGCCCGCGGATGATCAACAACCTTGGCTCCGCCACCTACTCCACCCTGCATCCGCTGCTGAGCATGGCCCTCAACGTCGGCCCCAAGGCCTACACGCCGAGCATGAATACCAGCTTCGCCTTCTACGGCGGCGTGCGGGCAGCGGCGCGCATCGCCGGCTTCAGCTTTACCTCCAGCTACTCCATTTCCAACTTCGGCAGCTTCACCGCCCCGGCGAGCAAATTCGGCCTCACCAACGCCGAGCGCAACAACCTGGCGATGATCGTCCGGGGGCAGAGCGGCGCCAACTTCCAGGCGGCCATCAGCATGGTGGGCAACTACAAGCCCAAGTGCAATATGAGCTTCCTGCGCACGACCCAGGGCAGCATCTCCTGGTTCGGCACCAGCGAGAGCGGCGCCGCCGGCGAGCAGCGGGTGTGCAACGCCGCCAAGGGCCAGCTCTTCGCCGCCCGCCTCGACTCCAATGGCAAGGCCTACCATCTGCAGCCGGCGCTGGAAACCCAGCTGCCCAACGCGGCGAAGTGGAAGTCCTTCCGCTTGGGCAATCAGATCTGCGCCGACGTCGATCCCACCTGGGCGGCGCAGCAGGGCGACACCTCCTACACCACCGGCCCCTGGTGCATCGGCATCCCCGGCGGTACGGTGCTCCAGGAGCTTTCCTGGACCCGCAACAACGGCCTGCGCTTCGTCGGTTCCGGCGGCCAGAACGATCCCATCCTGCGGGTGCAGGCGGATTTCGTCGGCCCCATCAACCACAACGGCAGCCTCGACTTCGGCAGCGCCGCCCAGGCGTCCGGTCAATACGTCGAGCTGGTGATCCGGCTGATGAACGACGGCCCGGAAGCGATGGTGGCCAGCGCCAGCACCACCAACACCGTCGGGTCCGCCTTCGTGCAGGTGGAGCAGCCCTCGTCGCCGGTACCGCCGGAGAGCAATACCAGCGTCTTCCGCCTGCGCATGCGGCGGGATACGGTGGGCAACTTCCAGGGCACGGTGCGCATCACCCACGATGCCACCAACGTGCCCTCGCCGTTCACCTTCACCGTCAACGGTCAGGTCACCGGAGCACCGCAAACCCTCACCCTCACTCCCAACGCCGACGCTTGGGTGATCCAGAACAACCCGACGCTGAACTACGGCTCGTCATCCCAGCTCCATGTGCGCAACGGCGACACCGGCCAGGCACGGCGTAGCTTCCTGCGCTTCCAGGTGCCCAGCTACGTCACCAACGTGCAGTCCGCCGGGCTCTACATGTTCGTCGGCGGCTACATCACGGAAGCGGGCTTCTACCGCCTGAACAACATGACCTGGAGCGAGTTCGGGATCAACTGGAACAACCATCTCGACCCGCCCACCACCTACACCTACATGCGCAGCCTCAACAACGCCGGCTACGGGTACCACGCCATCGACGTCAGCGAGGCGGTGACCGGCCCCGGCACGGTGAATATCGGCATCGCTTCCGGCTCCGACACCTCCGGGCAGTACTTCATCTCCCGGGAGGGCAACTACGACCCGGTGCTGGTGATCACCTACCAGCCCTGATCGAGAGCTAGTCTGCCTGCGCGCTCCAGGCGGCACCGATGTACAATTCTGCGACCACGTTTTCAATTGAGGTGGTTTCGCATCGATGAAGGACATCGGTCCGTCTGGAGCGCGGACTTTTTGGTTTCTATGGATCGCCTGGGGTTTCTTGGGATTTTCGAATCCCTGGGCCCCGTGTATCCACGCTCAGACCTACCCTTTTCTCACCTACTCGGTAGAAGACGGCCTGGGCCAGTCGGTGGTCCGGGACATGCTCGAAGACTCCCGCGGCTATCTTTGGCTGGCTACCGCCGGAGGCGGCGTCAGCCGCTGGGACGGCACCGCATTCCTCTCCTTCGACACCACCGACGGCCTACCCAACGGTCGCGTCAGCGCTGTCCTCGAGGATCATCAGGGGCACCTGTGGTTCGGCACCGAGGGAGGCCTGGCGAGCTACGACGGCCAGCGGATCGCGCTGGTGCCCGAGACTCAGGGTCTCGACATCCTCTCCCTCTTCGAGGACTCGTCGGGCACGCTGTGGATCGGCACCGCTCAGGGCAGCCTCATGCGCTATCAGGGGGAGGAGCTCCTGGAAGTCCCCGTCCGGGTACCCGAGGAGGGCAGCAGCGAAGAGAACAGCACCGAAGAAGGCAGCGGGACAACCACCGGAGAGCCCCTGGAAACCGGCGGCATCGGCGCCCTCACCACCGACCGCCAAGGCACCCTGTGGGTGGGTTCCCAGCGGGGCCTGTGGCGAGTCCAGGACGAGCGACTCGAGCCCGCGGCTCCGGAGCTCGGCCCCAAATCCATCTCCAGCCTCTTCCTCGACTCCCAAGGCTCTTTGTGGGCCGGCCTGGATGACGGCGGCGTAGCACGGCGCTCCGGCGCCGATGGATTCCTTCTGCTCGACGCCGCCGACGGCTTTCCGGCCACCTCCGTGCGCTCCATGAGCGAGGACCCCCAAGGCCGTCTGTGGTTCGCCACGGTGGGCGAAGGAGCCATTCGATGGGACGGCGAGACTTTCTTCGCCTTCAATGAGAGCAATGGCCTCCCCGGCCAAGGCGTCCTCGACGTGCTCACCGACACCGCCGGGAGCCTGTGGCTGGCGGTCTTCGGCAACGGCATCTCCCGCCTCGCCAGCGATGCCTTCGTCTCCTACTCCACCGAGGACGGCTTGCCGGGGGACAAGGTCCTCTCCATCACCGAAGACCCCGACGGTTTCCTGCGGGTGGGCATCTTCGAGGGTGGGCTGGCGCGCAAGGACGATCAGGGCTTTACGGTTTGGAACCGCGACAGCGGCCTGCCCAGCGAGTTGGTCACCTCGGTGCTCACGGATCGCCGGGGGGATCTATGGATCGGTACCCTCAACGCCGGGCTTTCCAGGCTCGATGGCCAAGGCTCCGAAGAACCGACCTTCGAGCGCTTCGACACCAGCCACGGCCTCGCTTCGAATCGCGTCTTCTCCCTCTTCGAGGATCGTCAGGGAGACCTCTGGATCGCCACCTTCGGCGGCGGCGTCAGCCGCTGGGACGGACAGGAATTCACCACCCTCTCCCGCTCTAACGGCCTCGCCAGCGACCGCATCTACTCGGTCTTCCAGGATCGCGACGGCTTCTTCTGGTTCGCCACCGCCGACTCCGGCGTCAGCCGCTATGACGGCGAAGGGTTCCTCACTTACTCCGAAGCCGACGGCCTGTTGAGCAACCGCGTCTACGCCATCCGCCAAGATCCCGCCGGCCGCCTGTGGATGGCGACGGATCGCGGCCTCAGCCGCTGGGACGGCGAGGGCTTCGAGAGCTTCACCCGGAGCAGCGGTCTGACCTCCCAAACACAGTACTTTCTGCATATCGACGCCATCGGTCGCCTGTGGGTTGGCGGGGAGCGGGGTGTGGACTGCATCGAGCTCGATCCCTCGGGAGAGTTCGCCACGGTCCACGGCTTCGGGCGCCAGGAAGGATTCTTCGGTCTCGAAACCAACCAAAACGCCGTCTTCGAGGACCGCTCCGGAGTCCTATGGATCGGCACCCAAGGACTCACCCGCCTCGATCCCCGCCGAGCCCTCAGCCATCGGCCGGCGCCCTCCCCCCACCTCACCGAGCTTCAGCTCCAACATCGGTCCGTGGACTGGAGCGCCGAGGAATGGTCCGGGCGAATTGCTTCCGTGCCCCCCTGGTTCGGCGTGCCGGTGCGTCCACGCCTGCGCTTCGACCAGAACCACCTTGCCTTCCGCTACTCCGCTCCGGCCCTCGATGCCGACGGCATCCTCTTCCAGACCCGGCTGCGGGGCCTGGAGGAAGAGTGGTCCCCACCGACGCGGCAGCGGCAGGCGATCTACCCCAGCTTGCCGCCGGGAGACTTCGTCTTCGAGGTGCGGGCCAGTCGCGACGGCCGGAACTGGTCCCAGGAGACGGCAACGTTGCAGCTCTCCATCCTGCCGCCCTTCTGGAGGACCTGGTGGTTTCTCCTCACCGCCGTCCTACTCTTGGCCCTCGCGGTTTTGGCGATGATTCGCTGGCGAACCCACTGGCTCGAGGAGCGCCGGAAGCAGCTGCGGGCCGAGGTCGCCTCCCGCACCCAGCAGCTGCAGCTGGCCAAGAACGCAGCGGACGTGGCGGCGCGAGCCAAGAGCCAGTTCCTCAACAACATGAGCCACGAGCTCCGCACTCCCCTGGCGGACGTCATCGGCCTCGCCGGCATGCTCCGGGCCACCGGTCTCGACTCCGATCAGGAGGAGATCACCTACACCATCGAGGCGCGCAGCGAAGCACTGCTCAAGATTCTCGAGGATCTGCTGGAGCTGACCCAACAAGAATCCTCCGGCCTGCGACACATTCGGCGGCGGATCAACCTTCGCGACCTGATCCGCAAAGCCTCCGCCGCCGCGGCCAAGGATGCGCACAGCAAAGGGCTCAACATCACCTGGACCGTCGACGCCGACGTTCCCCGCTACCTCTTCGTCGATCCGGTTCGGCTCTGGCAGCTCCTCGCGAGCCTGCTGGGCAACGCGGTGAAATTCACCGACGCAGGCGAAATCGACATCCAGGCGAAGGTGCTCCGGCACACCGAAGACGGCCTGGACCTCGAGCTCGAGGTCCGCGACACCGGCATCGGCATCGCTCCCGGGGATCTCGGGCGGCTCTTCGACCCCTTCTTCCAGGTGGACTCCGGCCCCAACCGCCGCCATGGCGGCACCGGTCTGGGCCTCGCCCTCTGCGATCTACTAGCCCAACAGATGGGCGGCGAGCTGCGGGTGGAGAGCGAGCTGGGGAAGGGTTCCACCTTCTCCCTCATCCTGCCGACATCCGAAGCCCTGGCTTAGCCCTGGCCGAGCCCTGGCTGCGATGGGCCGCGACAAGACCGAATCGAGGCCTTTGCCGCTCTGCGTCATCACCAGATTCGCCGCTCTGCGTCATTTCCCGATAAGATGGTTGCCCACCCCCGCCGCGCCGACTCCGGCGCCGGGGGGTTTCTGGACAGCTCCCGTCGGCTGAGCTCCGCACAGACGGCGGTTTTCACTCTTCCTGCACAGACGCCTAGGAGGTCGTTCATGACTCGACAAATACGCAAGGTGGCGGTGCTGGGCTCCGGTGTCATGGGGTCCGGGATTGCCGCACACCTGGCCAACGCCGGCTACCCCGTGCTGCTGATGGACATCGTGCCGCCCCAGCTCACCGACGAGGACCGCCAGAAGGGCCTCACCGAAGACTCGCCGGCGTTTCGCAACCGCATCGTGGCGAAGAACTTCGCCGCCGCTCAGAAGGCTCGCCCCGCCGCTTTCTTTAGCCGCAAGCACCAGGGATTGGTGGAGCTGGGCAACTTCGAGGACGACTGGGCCAAGCTGGCGGATTGCGATTGGATCGTCGAGGCCGTGGTCGAGCGGTTGGACATCAAACAGCAGGTCTTCGAACGGATCGAGAAGATCTGGACCGAGGGCACCATCGTCTCCTCCAACACCTCCGGGCTGTCCCTGGCGCAGATGATGGAGGGGCGCTCGCTGCCCTTCCGCCAGCACTTCCTCATCACCCACTTCTTCAACCCGGTGCGCTACATGCGCCTGCTGGAGCTGGTTGCCGGCCCCGACACCCTGCCCGAAGTGGTCCACGAGATGGCGGAGTTCGGCCGCTTCCGCCTGGGCAAGGGCATCGTCTACTGCAAGGACACCCCCAACTTCATCGCCAACCGCCTGGGTGTCTTCGGCATCGCCGCCACCCTCGGCGCCATGGTCGAGATGGGCTACCAGATCGACGAGGTGGACGCCATCACCGGCCCCGCCCTGGGCCGCCCCAAGAGCGCCACCTTCGGCACCTCCGACCTGGTGGGCCTGGACACCCTCCTGCACACCTTCCGCACCTCTCGGGAGGGCGTGCCGGACGACGAGGGCCAGCGCTACTACACCGCCCCCGACTTCGTCCTCAAGATGGTCGAGGAAGGTGCCCTGGGCCGCAAGACCGGCGCCGGCTTCTTCCGCATGGAGAAGGGCCCTGGCGGCAAAAAGAACCTGCTGGTCCTCGACTGGACGAGTGGCGAGTACCGCCCCACCGAGCGCCCTGACGCGCCGTCCCTGGCCGCCGTGCGCAAGATCGCCGACGCCGGCGAGCGCATCAAGACCGTCGCCACCGCCGACGACCGCGCCGGCCGCTTTGCCTGGCGACTGCTGCGGGAAACCCTCCTCTACACCGCCAACCGCGTCGGCGAGATCGCCGACACCCTGGTGGACATCGACCGCGCCATGCGCTGGGGCTACAACTGGGAGCTCGGTCCGTTCGAGATCTGGGACGCCCTGGGCCTGCGGGAGACGGTAGAGCGCTTCCAGCAGGACGGCCACTCCGTGGCTCCGTGGGTCCAGCAGCTTCTGGACGCCGGTCACGAGAGCTTCTACCGCGATGGCGCCGACGGCCCGGAGGTCTGGGACCCCACGGCTGGCAGCTACGCCCCGGTGCCGCGGCCGGAGAGCTTCCTGGTGCTCAGCGAGCTCAAAGGCGGTAACGGCATCGCCTACCAGAACTCCGGCACCGCCCTCGTCGACCTCGGCGACGGCGCCGCCTGCCTGGAGCTCACCTCCCAATCCCAGCCGGGGATGAACCCCCTGGACGACGCCATGATCGAGGGCATCCTCGAAGGTCTGGAAAAGGCCGAGATGGAGTTCGACGCCCTGGTGGTTCATCACCAGGGGGACAACTTCTCCGCCGGCGCCAACCTCAAGGGCATCTTGGAGCTCGCCGCCTCCAGCCGCTGGGACGACATCAGCGCCATGATCCAGAACTTCCAGCGCGCCACCACCGCCCTCCGCGCCGCCTCCCTGCCGGTGGTCACGGCGCCCTTCGGCTACGCCCTCGGCGGCGGCGCCGAGCTCACCATGGGCGGCGACCGCATCGTCGCCCACGCCGAGACCTACATGGGCCTGGTGGAAGCCGGCGTCGGCCTGGTGCCCGGCGGCGGCGGCACCCTCTTCCTGCTCCAGCGGCTGCTGGCGGGGGTCGAGGAGCCGATCAACGACAACCAGGACTTCGTCAAGCGGGCGTTCGAGAACATCGCCATGGCGAAGGTCTCCACCTCCGCCGCCGAGGCGCGGGACCTGGGCTATCTCGCCCCCGGCGACTTCGTCGAGATGAACCGCGACCGTCAGCTCTACAGCGCCAAGCGCCTGGCCCTCGCCCTGGCGGAGCTGGGCTACCGGCCGCCCATCGAGAAGCCCCTCTCCCTGCCGGGCCGCGCCGGCGCCGCGACCCTGCGCATGAGCCTCCACAACCTCAACATCACCCACTGGATCTCCGACCACGACGAGGTGGTGGCGGGGCATATCGCCCACATCCTGTGCGGCGGCGACACCACCCCCAACCGGCCGGTGTCGCCCCAGACCATCCTCGACCTGGAGCGCGAGGCCTTCCTCTCGCTGTGCGGTGAGGAGAAAACCCAACAGCGCATGGAGCACATGCTCAAGACCGGCAAACCGCTGCGCAACTGAGCTGCACCCGGCGTTTGAACACCGCACACGAACCGAAGAATTCAAGGAGTCTCAATATGCGAGAGGCCGTCATCGTTTCCTACGCCCGCTCCGCCGTCGGCAAGGCGAAGAAGGGCAGCCTGAAAGACACCCAACCCGTCCGCTTCGCCTCCGACGTGCTGCGCAACCTGGTGCAGCGCACCGAGGGGCTGGAGCCCTCCATGGTCGACGACATCATGGTCGGCTGCGCCATGCCCGAGGGTTCCCAGGGCATGAACTTCGCCCGGCTCATCGCCCTGCGGGCGGGCTTCCCGGTGGAGGTTCCCGCCACCACCAACAACCGCTTCTGCTCCTCCGGCTCCCAGACCATCGCCTGGGCCGGGGACGTGATCCGCTCCGGCAACGCCGACATCATCATCGCCGGCGGTGCCGAGACCATGTCCATGGTGCCCATGAGCGGCTTCAAACCGGTGGCCGAGCCCACCCTTCTGGAGTCCATGCCCGCCGCCTACGACGCCATGGGCGCCACGGCGGAAAAGGTTGCCCGGGACTACGACATCTCCCGCGAGGACCAGGACGCCTTCGCCCTACGCTCCCACCAGCGCGCCGCCGCGGCCCAGGAAGCCGACCGCTTCCGCAGCCAGATCGTGCCGCTGGAAGTGGAAGTGCTGGAGGAAGGCGGCTGGCAGACCCGCACCTTCCAGGACGACGAGGGCCCGCGCCCCGACACCTCCCTGGAAGCCCTCGCCCGCCTGCGCCCCGCCTTCGACCCCCGCGGCACCGTCACCGCCGGCAACGCCTCGCAGATGAGCGACGGCTGCGCCTTCGCGGTGGTGATGTCGAAGGAGAAGGCCGAGGAGCTGGGCCTCACCCCCAAAGCCACCATCCGCGGCTGGGCCGTCGCCGGCGTCGCCCCCGAGGTCATGGGCATCGGCCCCGCCAAGGCCGTCCCCA
Source organism: Acidobacteriota bacterium (assembly GCA_034211275.1). Lineage (NCBI taxonomy): Bacteria > Pseudomonadati > Acidobacteriota > Acidobacteriota bacterium. The sequence goes on along the minus strand of JAXHTF010000074.1, from coordinate 10,879 downwards.
AGCTCCTCGACCGCGTGGGCATCCCCATCGAGTCCATCGACCTGGTGGAGCTCAACGAGGCCTTCGCCTCCCAGGCCCTCTACTGCATCCGCGAGCTGGGCCTTGAAGACGACCAGGTCAACGTCAACGGCGGCGCCATCGCCACCGGCCACCCCCTAGGCGCCACCGGCGCCATCCTCACCTGCAAGCTCCTAGCAGAGCTCGAGCACCGCGACGCCAAGCGCGGGATCGTGACGATGTGCATTGGAGGCGGGATGGGGTTTGCGTATTTGTTGGAGCGGGCTGGGTAGCGGTCTCGCTTCTTCAGCAAGTAGTCGGGTTGGAGCCCCGGGGGTCTGTGGATCCTCGGGGCTTTGTTGCGTCCTGACTCATGAACAAAACCCTACTAATCGCGAGTGATCCCATGCAAAGTAGCCTCTCAGACAATTCAACGCGTCACACTCACCAAAGACCAGGAAGGCATCCCAAGCAGACCCTGAAGCAGGGGAACAATACAATCCCCCTTCCCGACCCGCCCCTCCCTACCTATGAAACCATATCATGCAGACCTACTTATTTTTGCTCCTACTCTATCTATAGAAATCGTCGATCAGCCGAGTACGAGTCAGATGGCTGCACGCCCCGAGCCAATATCGGGAAAGGATTCCCCGAGCTCAGCTATCTTGGCCGAGATATAATCTGCAGCTGTCTGCCTAGTTCCTTCGCAACCTCCCTCAGAATCGGCATTATCTTCCACTGCATTTCAAAGCTTCTGTTCTTAGCATGCGGCGGGGCGATGCCATTCAGGGTCAGAACACCGTGAACCTCCTTAGCTTCGCCCGGAATCGGCGCTCCAGCGAAATATCTTCGTCCAGCTGGGACCCCTGTAACCAACTCCCAAAATGCTCGGCAAGAATCACTCCCCTCGTCATCAATCGTTAGGGAGAAAACCTGCTCTTTAGAGTGAAAAACCCTTGTCGTCAGACCGGCACCGCCCTCAGCCTCAGCCAAACTCAACTTCAGCCTTGGCAGCTTAAAATCCTTACCGCGCTTCTGGACCGCCTCCTGACGCAACCTATGAAAGGTTGCATCCGACATTACTAGCTTTTTCAAATCCGCACTGACCTCAAAGATCGCCGTATGCTTCTCGCTGATTGGGATAGCCTGCGCCAAGAATTCATGTGCTTTTGAGAAAAGCTCGTCCCTACGTATCGCGGCGCCTAGCACACGGTGCTCTGCTGGCTGTAGGGCCATACTCATAGCAGTAGTGAGGACCTTCACTTCTGACCGGCTCTTATTACCTGCCTCCACTCCTTCGAGACCTACACGTAGGATCTTCAGAATCAGACCCAGTGCAGCTTTACTGCTCTGAGACATCTGGAGAGTCTGCGCCCGCTGATCACTGACAGACTTAAAAGAAGCGAAGATGGTACGACATCCCAGGATACGGAGGCCCTGACAATAGACCCTGTAGTGCTGAGCTGTAGGCTCCGCCAAATCCGGTTGGCCCTCAGGCTCAACTACAGCCCCAGCGGCAGCCCCCTGATCGGACTTGTGGTCGAACGAAATCCCCGAACCCACTTCAGCCCCAGCCTCAATCAAGGCTAGGAACTCATAAGTCCCACTAGCTAGATTCTTGGCAATCTTCGGCCAATTCTCGTTTATTATGAAATGCATAGGTATGTCTGGCAGAGAACTCTTGTCAGGATCCTGATACAAGCCGAGCTTCTGCAGCCGATCTTGCCCCGGGCGCCCCTCCAAAATCTGATAGATAACACAACCGTTCGCGTGCAGGGTCTCAGCCGCCGCACGCAAAACGTTATCCAACAAGCTCAGCACTGTACGAGAGATAGGGGTTGGATCATCACCACTAACTCCCAGCAGGGGGACATTCAGCAGATCTAGTCGCGGCAGTAGACTTACAGCACGCTCGAGCGTCTCTAGTGACTTCAAACGACTTGTCAGAGCCGACAGCGAAGAAAAGAGACGTCCTAGCTCAACGACAACCTTGTGATCATAGGAAGAAAAAATCTCATGCGTATTAAACTCAAATAGAATAGCACTTGATCGCGCAGACCTCGGATCCGTCTTTGGCACTGCTGCCGCAATCGCTGTCCTTGTCTCGGGCCGAAAGTCGCGGACAGCCTCCAGCCGCTCAAGATTGTTCTTATCGACAACAAGGGTCTCTCCTTCGTCCAGATCGCCTGCCTCGAAGGAAGCTGACGAACGACTCCTAAAGAAACCCTTATCACGCAAACGAGCTAAATCCTGGCCATGATAGTAGTCCAGAGTAAAAGCATAATCGAAGTCAAGAGGTATGTTCGTCGAGACGGCCACAGCACTGAAAGGAATATACCCCTGCATTAGTTCCACCACAGAATCCGGCAGAGGCGAAGAGGCATCGTAAGACCTATGCTTCTCTCCAAGGGGCAAGTCAGAATCCAGTATCTCCCTGATATTCCTGAGCCTGGCAAGTCTTAGATCAGCCTCATCGAGGGCATCCCACTGAGCAGCGATGGCATTCCCTAATAGAGAAAGCGCCAGTATCTGCTGGTCCGAAAAGCCATCAACCGCCTCACACTCGAAGTTAAAGACCCTTCGATTCCTAAGACCGCGAGAACTTGGGAGCACAACCACCAGTTCTGATCTCGTAAATCCTTGCGTGGCGTTCAGATAGTCGTCACCAGCGCTCAGCACATCCGGCACATTGAGAAAAGTGACACCCTCCGCAAGAGCCTTACCGATACAGCCATCTGATATTGGGACATCCCTCCATCCCTTACGGATACCCTCCAAAAAGCGCGGACCTGACCATTCATACCTTATTTTCTGCCTCACTACCGTATGAACAGAGAAGATCGTCCGAGGCGTACACCACTCCACGGCCGAGGAAAGCAGATCATCCACCAAGCCCCTAAAAACCTGGTGTCGCTCGGCAGGAGGCTTCGCGAGCAAATCAGCCTCCAGGAAGAGTCTTGGTATGCTCTCCAGAAGACCGATATCAATGAGAGGTTTATCTTTGGACATTAGAGCCACAACCTCCTTGTGGGGATATAGTCGCGAAAGAAAGCCTGGGATTCTCATCACGCCACGGAACCCTTAGGCTGTTCATTTGGCAGGAAGGTCTCAAGATGCCTCTGCAGGGCAGCTAGCTCCGCCTTGCTAGCCCTAATCAGAACTGTATCTTGATCCAAACGAGCCTGCGCCAGCTGCTGCTGGTGGTACGAAAACAACGCGTTGATCGATGCCAGCTGGGCTGACGCCTTCTGATGCCGGGACTGCTCGCGCGAAAGTAGCAATGTCTGCTTTTGCCCTTCGGAGGCATGCACAAGATCCTCCCTTAGCAGCTGAATCTCTTTCCGCTGCAGGTATAGAGAATAAACCACACCTGCGAGCGCCATCCCAGAGAACAAGGCATTGACGGAGCCAAATAGATCTCCGAATTGCCCTCTTGCCTCCCAGTCCGGCAGGAATCTTACCGCTAATAGCAGAGTACCGGCCCAAGCCAGAAGAGCAACGAGGCCCAGACCAAGCAGCCGGAGCAGATCACCAAAGGCATGCCGGAATGAATCATTTGCCATATGCATAACATCCTCCTCGGCCCAAGCGCAAAGTTGAAGGATCACTATATCAGACAAGGTTCCAGACGAGACTGGGGGTCCTTAAGGAATCCGACTAGGCAGCAGTCTCTGAGGACAGACAGAGCCCCGAGGCAGAAATAGGTTGCGATGCAGAAACAATTGCGGCGGCAGAAGCCTCAGGCTGAGCGCTTGAGACCTTGGATAACGATATTGACTCCTTCGATCGAAGCGTTGGCAAAGCCGAAAGTGATCGCTTTGAGAGGTACCCACAGAAAGACGACTCATCGGGCGCGCAAAGGTTTGCATCAGATCAGGGCGGAAACGAATGGCCCCACTGTCGCAACCTTCGGAATTGAGCAGTGTCCTCCGGGGACATGGCTCGTCCACACCTCCACGGCCAATTCCTAGAGGACCCAGGCGCGCGAAGCCTTCGGTGCCCTGGGCTCCACGGTTCTCGATGATCGTTCGATGCCTCACCGGCCAGTCGTCCGGGCTGTAAGGCCACAGATGTCGGGTGCGGCGGGGTGCCTCCTCGCCCCGCTCGGGTAGCGCCTGGCTCTCCTCTAGGGCCACCCGACCCACGGCCTGCCCACGTGCATGGCCATGTGGAACTTGTCGATGATGATCTCGCGATCCGCTTCTGGCACCCCCTCTCCTGTTGAGGCGGTTCCAGCCCCCCAACACCAGTTCATCAGCCCGCAACCCACCGGGCTGCTCGGCGATGGCGACAGGAGTCTTAAGAATAGGCGTCGCCTCAAGTCGTGAAGGTGAGTGTTGCCTGACAACAGGCACACCCGGTAAACAGCGCTACCATGGGCCTCGCTGTCCGGGGATCTTGCTTCCCCGGGTCCATTCGAGACCACACACGCTCGTTTCACGCCCGTGAAAAAGAAATCCAAGCCCACATCGCGCAAAGACCGACCGCCGGAGAAGAGCCTCTCCCACCACCTCCTCTGGCTCCTCCCCACGCTCCTGGCAGGGCTTCTCTACCTGCCGTCCTTGGATGGCACCTGGGTGTGGGACGACTCCATTGTGCTGGAGACGCAGATGAAGGCGTTTCGGTCGGTGGGGGATGTTTTCTTGCCTCCGGAGCGGATTCCGCAGTGGCCAGAGTCTTACTACCGGCCCGTAGTCACTGCGAGCTATCTGCTGGATCAGGGTCTTTTTGATGACGAAGCAACGCGGGGGCCTCATGGGATGGGGATCCTTTTCCATGCCGCGAGCACCGCCTTTGCTGCCCTGCTGGCCTTTCTGGCGCTGCGCGGACGGCGGGAGCGCTGGTGGGGGGCGCTGATCGCTGGAGCGCTCTTTGCCGCCCATCCCATCCACGTGGAATCGGTCTCCTGGATTACCGGTCGGAGCGATACTCTCGCGGCGCTCTTTCTTCTTCCGGCCCTCGCTCTGGCCGTTCGGTATCGGGACGACGCTCACAAGCCTTGGGGGTTGGCCCTCTCCGCAGCTCTCTTCCTGCTCGCCCTGCTGTCCAAGGAAGTGGCGCTGGCAGGCCTGCTCGTGCTGCCATTCTGGCTGGCATGGATTCCCCGCCCGGACGGTTCGCCCAACACCGTTCGATGGTCCTCCGGGGCGCCTCGCAAGCTCCTCCTCGGATGGGGCACCGCCACGGGGATCTATCTGGTCCTCCGAGCCACCGCCGGGGCGAGCTTCGGGACCAGTACCCTGGACACCGCGAGCCTAGGCGCCATGATCGGACGGCTCGCTTCCAGCTTCGCCTACTACCTCACCCAGCTGGTGTTCCCTCCGCCTCAATTAGCTTTGGTCCTCGACCTGCCTGGCGCTCTCTGGACCGTCAGCGCCCTCATCGTTTTCGCAGGGGGTGTTGCCTGGATCTTCCGGACTCGCGAAGACTCCAAGCCCCAGGGCCGAAGGATTTTCTTCCTGGCCGTGGGCTGGCTAGTCTTGACACTCCTGCCTTCGCTACCGGTCGCTCTCTCTGGGTTGGCAGAAGCTCCGGTGGCGGAACGCTATCTCTACCTCCCCTCCTTTGGGCTCTGCCTGCTGATCGCAGCTGTTCTCGCCGCTGGACTGGAAAACCGCAGAAGGCGCACGCCATCGCTGGTAGCCGCCGTTCTACTGGTGCTGGTCGCGGGGATCGGAACCGTGCAGCGTCAAGAGGTTTGGGCCAGCGACCTGGCCTTGTGGACCGACACAGTGGAGAAAGCGCCGTCCTCCGGCCTCGCCTGGAGCGAGCTGGGCAAGGCCTATCTGGACCGGGGCAGCGACCTTGACCGCGCGCTCCAGTACTACCGCAAGGCCGTCGAGACCGACAACGATGCCCTCGGCCGAGCCATCGCTTACAACTCCATCGGTGTCATCCACGCCCGCCGCAAGCAGCCTGAGCAGGCTCTCGAAGCCTGGCGCACCGCCGTCGCTGAAGGCGCCGACTACGCGACCCCCTACTTCAATCTCGGCAATCTGCTCGCCAGCCACGTGGATCGAGCAGCCCGCCAAGGCCGCATGGAAGCCGCCCAACTCTCGGAGGCCCGCGCAGCCCTCCAACGTGCCGTGGAAATCGATCCCCGCTACGACAAAGCCTGGCTCCGCCTCGTCTGGTGCGAAGTCCACCGCGCCCTCTTCACCCTCGCCACCCAAGGCGACCCCGACGAAACCCTAGCAGCCCTAGCTGCCGCCCGCGAGGCCACCGAGCGGCTTCGGAGCGTCGCCAGCGACCAACGGATGGTGGCGGAGGCGGAGCGGTTGGTGGGGCGGGGGGAGGAAGCGGTTTCACGCGCCAGCGCACCCTGAGCCGGTTTGGGCGGCAGATACCCTAAGTTCGTGGGGTTCGCCTCTCCAACCCATGCCTTGATTGCACAGTCTGGTAGTTTAGCCGGAACTGTGGCATCTCAAGGAAAGGAGGCAATGATGATCCGCACCCCATTGCTCAGGTTCTTGCTTGCAGGAGTCATTCTCCTCGCAAGCACCCTCTTCATCCTCCTGCCGACCTATCCAAATGGGCAAGGGTGGCTAGCCGAGGACTCCTCGATCATCGGGGAGCTTTGGGACATAACAACAAACTCACGGTCTGGGGGAACGCTCGAGAGCGACCCCAGCTCAGATCTCGGCCCCACTATGGACCCTAACGGCTAGATGCCTGCTCCTGCGCCGGTAGGAGAGTGAGGGCAGCAGAAGCAACCCCGGATGCTCCCTGGGGCCCGAGGAATCGGGCGGCACACTCCTTGAGGCTTTCAGGGCAAGGCCAACGGTATACTCAAGCGTATGACCCGCGCTGAAATTGAACAGGAGTTCCTAGTCCTGCCGGAGGCCGAACGCAGCGCGCTGCTGCAAGACGTGGCCGCCGGCGAGGCCGGCCGGTTGCAGGCACTCAAGCAGGCCGTTGAGGCTGAGATGGCGCGCTGGTTTGAGGGCCCTGCCGAGCCGATGACTGAAGCCGACTGGCAGCACATTCTCTCCGGCAAGCGAACGGAGGCAGAGTTCGACCGTCCGCTTGGCCTCGGCGTACCGCCGGAGTGGACCGGCAAGACTCTGCGCGAGCTGCGTGATTCCTGAGCGGTGCGCATGAGCCTCCCTTCCTACAGCCCTACCAGCCAAACCCTTGAGCAGCTCCGTGCCCGCTTTGAAGTTCCTGTCGCCCCTCCGGGGCTTGGGGACTCTTCGGATCGCACACCCGGGGCTCGCGCCCCGGGCTAGATGCCGCCGCCCCTCCGGGGCTCCGCTGTGGCTCAGGGCTCCGCTGTGGCGAAGAAGCTGCACTGTCCTGACAGGATCGGCTTCAACAGTCGGGGATGCTTCTCCGAATCACCCACGAGGATGGAAATGGGCCTTGCGGTTGGGGGTGTTTTCAGGGCAGCCCTGCTCCCCTTGGGTCCTGTCGGCCGCGGCGCCCCTTTTTGCAGAGAGCGCTCCCACAGGGTATCGCGTTGTGGGAAGGGAAAAAGTGGCGGAAACGCATGGGAATCGAACCCACCCCCCGAGCCGCTTCCGACCCGGGACAACGGTTTTGAAGACCGCGAGAGGCACCAGCCCCTGAGCGCTTCCGCATGGGATTCTAGCTCACCTGGTGGGGGAAGGCGGTGGGGGTGCTAGGCTGCCGGCGCAATCTGGGCGGAAAATCTAGGCATCCTGGGAGGGACGAGCGGTGAGCTTCGACACGGTGTATGTGCTGGCGGTGTTGTGTTTGTTGGTGGCGGCGTCGGAGTGGTTGGTGCGGCGGACGGCGTTGCGGCATGTGGGGTCAGCGCTGTTGGTAATCCTGTTGACGGCGGTGGTGGCGAATCTCGGGGGGTTGCCGACCACCTCGACGCCGGAGAACCCGGTGCCGGTGTACGGCTTTATCTTTTCGGTGGTGGCGCCGCTGTCGATTTTGTGGCTGCTGCTGGCGGTCAATCTGCGGGATTTGTTGCGCGCCGGCGGGCCGATCATCGCGCTCTTCCTCATCGGGTCGTTGGGCACCGTGGCGGGGGTGCTGGCGGGGATGGTGGTGATCCAGGGGCCGAGCTCCATCGGGGAGCTCTACGCTGCCCTGGGGGGCATGTTCGTGGGCACGTACACCGGCGGCAGCGTCAATTTCAACGCGCTGGCCTTGCACTACGAAGTGATGCGCGAGGGGGTGCTCTTCGGCGGGGCGGTGGTGGTGGACAACATCGTCACGGCGGCGTGGATGATGGCGACGCTGGCGTTGCCGCGGGTTCTGCTACCGCTGTGGAAGAAGCGCGGGGTGGAGATGGCGGAAGAGGCAGGCCAGGGGGAGGTGCTGCTGGGCATCGAGGACGACACGGAGGATCTCCACCCGCTGGATCTGGGGCTGATCCTGGCGTTGGGGCTGGGCGGGCTGTGGGTGTCGGATTGGCTGGCGGCGCTCCTCGCCGGGGTAGGCTGGCCCGTTCCTTCGATCTTGATCCTCACCGCCCTGGCTCTGGGACTGGCGCAGATCCCCGCGGTGGCGCGGCTCAAGGGGGCGCGGTCGCTGGGGATGTTTGCGGTCTATCTTTTCCTGGCGGTGATTGGCGCCTTCTGCGACCTGGGAGCGCTGGCGGAGATCGGCGAGCTGGGGGGCACGCTACTGCTCTTCGCCGCCACGGTGGCGGTGGTCCACGGCGCCATCACCTTCGGTGCCGCGTGGCTGCTGGACATCGATCTGGGGGTGGCGGCGGTGGCGTCCCAGGCGAATATCGGCGGCGCAACGTCGGCGCTGGCCCTGGCGCGGAGCCTGGGCCGCAACGACCTGGTGCTGCCGGGGGTGCTGGTGGGCTCCCTGGGGCTGGCGCTGGGGACGTTCTTGGGTTTCTGGACCGCGCAGACGCTGCTGCCCGGTCTCTTCTAGCTCAAGCAGTCGCCCGCTCGGGCTCGGAGACCTCCTCGTCGCCGGACCAGCGGCCGGCTCGGAAGCGGGCGATGGCGGAGGCGACGGTGGTGTAGAGGATGGGGATGAGGAGGAGCGTCACCAGGGTGGAGGCCAGGAGGCCGCCCACCACCACCCGCGCCAGGGAGGCCTGGAGCTCCGCGCCGGCGCCGATGCCGATGGCCAGGGGGAGCAGGCCGAGGACGGTGGAGGCGGTGGTCATGAGGATGGGCCGCAGGCGCAGACGGGCGGCCTCGATGGTGGCTTCGGCGGCACCGAGGCTGCGGTCCCGGCGCAGCAGGTTGATGGCGTCCACCAGCACGATGGCGTTGTTGACCACGATGCCGATGAGCATCACCAGGCCCATGACGCTTTGGAGGTTGAGGGTGGTGCCGGTGAGCAGGAGAGTGGGCACCACGCCGATGAGGGCCACCGGCACCGAGGCCATGACGATGAGGGGATCGATGAAGCGCTCGAACTGCGCCGCCATGAGCATGTAGACCAGCACCAACGCCATGACGATGGCGAAGCCGAAGTCCCGCTGGGCCTTGAGCTGCTCGCGATACTCGCCGCCGTAGGTGAGGGCGTAGCCTTCCGGCAGCGCCAAGCCCGCCAGCTCGGTGCGCACCGCTTCCACCACGTCGCCGAGGGCGGCACCGCTCTCCAAACCGGCGCGGATGAAGGTCACCCGCTGGCCGTCCACCCGGTCGATGGACACCGGGCCGCGGGTGCGCTGGCGCTCCACCAGCGCCGACAGGGGCACCGAGGCGCCGGTGGGGGTGCGCAGGGCGATGTTGCCCAGGTCCTGGGAGTTGAGGCGATCCTCCGGCCGCAGACGCACCACGATGGGGTATTCGTCCCCGCCCTCCCGCAGGCGGCTGGCTTCGAGGCCGCCGATATTGGCCTGGACGGTGCGCGCCACTTCCGCCACCGTCAAGCCCACCTCGGAGATGCGCTCGCGGTCGAAGATGAGGTTCTCTTCCGGCTGGCCTTCCCGGCGGCTGAGGCGCACGTCGGTGATGCCGGGGACGCGCTCCATGCGGCGTTTGATCTCCGCCGCCAGCTGGTCCGCCCGGGCCAGGTCCCAACCTTTGAGCTCCAGCTCCACCGGCCGGTCGCCGCCGCCGGAGCTGAATACCCGGCGCAGCATCCACAGGCCGCTCTGGGCCTGGACCTCGATCTCGGCGCCGGGGATCTGCCCCGCCACCGCGTCCCGCAGCAGATCCGCCAATTCCTCGCTGGACAGCGGCCGGCGGTCCTGGGGTACCAGGGAGAGCTCGACCTCGGCGTTGCTGCCGCGCACCTCGGTGGCCATCACCTGTACGGCGTCGGCGGGCAGCACCTCCCGCACCTTGGCTTCCACTTCGTCCAGATAGGCCCGCACCACGGCGATGTTGGTGCCCTGGGCCATCTCGATCTCGACGTCGATTTCGTCGGAGTCGAGGGGCGGCGCCAGCTCCACGGGGATGAGGGGGAAGAGGGCGAGGGCGGTGGCCAGCAGGACGACGGTGACCAGGAAGACCGCCCTGCGGTGGCGCAGCGCGGACCGCAGGTGCTGGACGTACCAGACTTCCAGGCGGTGGGTGACGCTGCGGCGCTGGCGCTTCTTGCCCGCTTGGTTGCCGGCGCGGGCCTCCTCCTTCTTGCGCTGCCGCAGCCCCAGATGCAGGAAACGGGAGGCGAGCATGGGCACCAGGGTGAGAGCCACCACCAAGGAGCAAAGCAGGGCGAAGACCACCACCAAAGCCAAAGCCTGGAAGAGGGCGCCGCTGGTGGTGGTGGTGAAGACCACCGGCAGGAAGATCACGCTGGTGGTGAGGGTGGAGGCGATGATGGCGCCGGCCACCTCCACGGCGCCGATCTCCGCCGCCTTGAGGGGCACCATGTCCTCTTCCTCGCGTTTGCGCACGATGCTCTCCAGCACCACGATGGCGTTGTCCACCATCAGGCCGACGCCCAGGGCCAGACCACCGAAGGTCATCTGGTTGAGGGTCAGGCCGGC
>JAXHTF010000073.1 GCA_034211275.1 Acidobacteriota bacterium | reverse complement strand
GAGAACAACCGCGAGCTCTACGATTGGGTCCTCGAGCAGCTGACCTCGCCGCCGCGGCCGGAGCAAACGGAGTTCGCGCGGCTGGTGCTCAATTACACCGTGCTCAGCAAGCGCAAGCTCATCGAGCTGGTGCGGGACGGCCACGTCAACGGCTGGGACGATCCCCGCATGCCCACCCTCTCCGGGCTGCGCCGCCGCGGCGTGCCGGCCTCTGCCCTGCGCACCTTCTGCGGCAACATCGGCGTCGCCCGAGCCAACAGCGTGGTGGACGTGGCGTTGCTGGAGCACGCCATCCGCGACGACTTGAATCTGGAGGTGAAGCGGGTTCTGGCCGTGCTGCGACCGCTCAAGGTGGTGATCGAGAATTGGCCGGAGGATCGGGTGGAGGAGCTGGACGCTCCCTTCTATCCCCGGGACGTGCCCAAGGAAGGCTCGCGCAAGCTGCCCTTCTCGCGGGAGATCTACATCGAACGGGACGATTTCCATCCCGATCCGCCGAAGAAATTCTTCCGCCTGGCTCCGGGGCGGGAAGTGCGGCTGCGGTACGGCTACATCATCCGCTGCGAGCGGGTGGTGGAGGATCCGGAGACCGGTGAGATCGTCGAGCTGCGTTGCACTTACGATCCCGAGACCCGCGGCGGTCACGCTCCCGGCCGCAAGGTCAAGGGCACCATCCACTGGGTGTCGGCGGATCACGCCGTGCCGTTGGAGGTGCGGCTCTACGATCGCCTGTTTACCGCCGAGAATCCCGACGCCGACAAGGAGGTCGACTTCAAGACCTATCTGAACCCGGAGTCTCGGGTGGTGTTGCCGGCGGCGGTGGGGGAGCGCTGGCTGGCCACCGCAGAGCCCGGAGACCGATTCCAATTCGAGCGCCAGGGCTATTTCTATTACGAGCCCGAGGACAGCATCGGCACCGTGCGCGGACCGGAAGGCTCCTTGCCGCTGCGGGTGTTCAACCGCATCGTCACCCTGCGGGATACCTGGGCCAAGATCGCTGAGGCGCCGCAGGCCAAGGCCGGGGGTGAAGCCAAGCCTGCTGCGAAGAAGCGGGGCAAGGAAGCGAGTCCCCCCGCGAGCTCTCGGGCCGAGACCGGACCGCCGCCCCTCACCGCCGAGGAGGAGGCGCGGGCGGAAGGCTATCGCCAGCAAGGACTGAGCGAGCAGGATTCCCGCACCCTGGCTCAGGATCCGCCGCTGGCTGCTTTCTACGAAGAGGCCTTGGAGGCCCATTCTGCCCCGCGTAATGTTGCCAACTGGTTGCTCAACGACCTCCTCGGGCTCACCGGCGAGGGTGGGGTGGAAGCCTTGCCTTTCGGCGGTGGCACCCTCGGCGAAGTGGTGGCGCTGGTGGACGGTGGCACGGTGACCGGCCCCGGGGCCAAACAGGTGCTGGAGGAGCTGGTGGAGAAGGGCGGCGAACCGGCGGAGATCGTTCGCCGCCGGGGGCTCGAACAGCTGGACGACGCGGCGCTGGAACCGGTGGTGGCTCAGGTGCTGGAGGCTCATCCGGACAATGTGGAGCTCTATCGCGGCGGCAAGACGGCGTTGTTGGGCTTCTTCGTCGGTCAGGTGATGAAGGCCACCCGCGGCCGCGCCAACCCGCAGGCGGTGCAGAAGCTCCTGCGGCGTGGGCTGGATCAGCAGTAGATTGCCCGGAGGAGAGAAGAAGATGAATCGTAGCTCGTTGGACCGACCCAAAACCCTGTCCGGAATGATGGCCTGGAGCGCTCTCTTGTTGGCAGGGCTCCTGGCCGGGGCGCCGTCGGTTGCGGCACAGGAAGCCTCTGCCGGCACCGAGACCGGGCGAGCCTTCGAGATCGCCGACTTCTACCGCGCGGCGGCCGTCGGCGGGCAGGATGTGAGTCCCGATGGCGGCACCGCGGTGATCACGGTCACCCGCTTCCGGCTGGAGGAGGGGGAGAGCACCGACCGGCTGTGGTTCGTGCCCTTGGGGGATGATTCTGAAGCGCGAGAACCGCGGCAGATGACCTTCGGTGAGGTTCATGATCATTCTCCGAGCTTCTCTCCCGATGGCCGCTCGCTGCTCTTCGTCTCGGGCCGTGAGGGGGGTGAGGAGCTGTGGATCATGGCGGTGGACGGCGGTGAGCCGAGGCGGTTGACGGACTTCTCCATGGATCTGCGGGATCCGGTGTGGTCTCCGGACGGGCGCTGGATCGCCGTGACCGCCGGGGTCTACCCGGAGTGCGGTGCCGACAGCGCCTGCAACGAGGAGATCCAGAGCCGCTGGGAGGACGGTCCCCTCAACGCCCACATGGCGGACGACCTCTTGTACCGCCACTGGACCTCCTGGGCGGACGGGGTGGTGGACCACGTGCTGCTGGTGGACGCTCGAAGCGGCGAGGTGGTGCGGGACCTGACTCCCGGAGCCTGGCCGAGCCCGACTTTCTCCCTCGGGGACGGCCCCGGCTATGCCTTTTCCCCCGATGGGCAAGAGCTGGTCTTCGTCTCCAACCACGACGAGGATCAGTCGGGCTCGACCAACGCGGATCTGTGGGCGGTGAAGCTGGCAATGAAGTCGGGCGAGGCTGAGTCTTCGATGCCGGAGGCGAGGAACCTCACCGCAGGCAACCAGGGTTGGGACTTCGGTCCGCTGTACTCGCCGGACGGCCGCTACATCGCCTACCGCAGCATGGAGACGCCGGGCTACGAGGCGGACTTCACCCGGGTGGCGGTGCTCGACCGGCAGAGTGGCTCGGTGCGCTATCTCACCGAGCGCGGCCGCAGGGACGGCTCGGGGGACGGCACCGGAGATCCAGCGGCGGACGCGTTGGAGTGGCTGCCGGACTCGTCGGGGTTGATCCTGCAGGCTTCGGAGGAGGGGCGGCACACGCTCTACCGGTTGGATCTGGCCAGCGGCGCAACCAAGAAGCTCTTCACGCATTCGAGCATCGACAGCTGGCAGGTGCGGGGGAAGGATCGGGTGGTTTATGTGAGGCGGGCCATCGACGCGCCGACGGAGCTGTGGAGCTCGGCGCTGGACGGCTCTCAGCGTCAGCGGTTGACTGAGTTCAATCGCGAGCTGGAACAGAAAGTGGATCTGCGGCCGCCGGAGGAGTTGTGGCTGCCGGGAGACGGGGGGCAGAAGATCCACGTCTTCCTGATCAAGCCCCACGGATTCGACCCGACGAAGAAGTATCCGCTGATCCTCAACGTCCACGGCGGCCCCCAAGGGCAGTGGATGGACAATTTCCGCGGCGACTGGCAAGTCTATCCGGGCAAGGGCTACGTCCTCGCCTTCGCCAATCCCACCGGCTCCACGGGCTACAGTCAGGATCTCACCGACGCCATCGCCTGCGATTGGGGTGGCCGGGTGTACCGGGACCTGATGGCGGTGGCGGACGGATTGGAGGAGCTGCCCTACGTGGACGAGGACCGGGTGGGCGTCATGGGCTGGTCCTACGGCGGCTACATGGTGATGTGGATCGCCGGCCAGACCGACCGCTTCGAGGCCCTGGCGGCGATGATGGGGCTCTACGATCTGGATTCGTTCTACGGTGCCACGGAGGAGCTGTGGTTCCCGGACAAGGATCTCTGCGGCCAGCCGTGGAATTCTGAGCATTATCGGAAGTGGTCGCCATCGGAGCACGCCGCGAAGTTCAAGACGCCGTCCTTGGTGGTCACCGGCGAGAAGGATTACCGCGTCCCCTACACCCAAAGCCTGCAGTTCTTCACCGCCCTGCGCAAACAGGACGTGCCCGCCCGCCTGGTGGTCTTCCCCGACGCCGGCCACTGGCCCGGCTGGTACGAGATGGCCTTCTACTACCTGGTGCACTTGGACTGGTTCCATCGCTACCTCGGCGGCGGCGAGCCGCCGTGGGATCCGGAGGACTTTCTGCGCAATCGGGTCTTCGGTGGTGGGGAGGACGAGCCAGGGAAGTAAAGCATGCGGGCCGTGGTTTCCAGGCCCGACCTCCCTCGGGCAGCGGCGCAGGAGACCGCCGCAGGCGCTCGAGCTGCAGCGGCGCGCGGGAAACTCGCTGGCGCTCAAACAGTGCCGCGCGTTCTTCCGCTGCAGCCCGTGCCTGCGCCGGGCGCCGCTGAGTCCTCGGTCGGTTCGGACCAGGAAACCACTAAGCTGATCACTCCTATCCGAGGTCATGGCTGGCTAGGTTGACCTCTCTAGCCAATCAACGAGCTTCCCCTCTACCGGGTGGAAGGGAGGGCGGCTGGGAGAGGGGGACCGGAGGGGGTGAGGGTTCTGCCACAAGCTTCGAATCGAACACTGCCGCAGCTCGAGCCTAGACGGCCCCCCGGGCGGCCTTTCTCGACCGGCTTCGGGGGATCAGATAGACTGCTCAGGCTATGACGATACCGGTCCATCAACTCGGCGAGCTGAAAATTTCCCTGGTCACCGACGGCGAGTTCCGCCTCGACGGTGGGGCCATGTTCGGGGTCGTGCCCAAGACCCTGTGGCAGCGGGCCAAGCCCGCGGACGAGCTCAATCGCATCTCCATGGTCACCAACTGCATGCTGGTAGAGCGGGGGGACGAGCTGCTGTTGGTGGATACAGGCATCGGCGACAAGAACGACGAGAAATTCCGCAAGATCTTCGGGTTGCGGGAGGGAGATCGGCGGCTGCCGGAGGCGATTCGGGCGGCCGGCTACGAGCTGGGGGATATCGATCACGTGCTCCTCAGCCATCTGCACTTCGACCATTGCGGCTGGAATACCCGCGAGGCGGCGGACGGCTCGCTGCAGCCCACCTTTCCCAACGCCCGTTATTGGATGCAGCGAGGCGAGGTCGCTCACGCCCGAGAGCCTTCCGAACGCGATGCCGCCAGCTACGATCCGCGCAACTGGGAGCCGCTCTTCGAGGCCGGGGTAGTGGAGCTCTTCGACGACGAGGCCGAGCCCATGACCGGCGTGCGGGCGATCCGGGCACCGGGGCACAACGCCGACATGTGCATCGTGCGCCTGGATGGGGGAGCTGCCGGGCACCAGGGGATCTTCTTCGCCGATCTCATCCCCACCGCGGCTCACGTGCCGCTGCCTTGGATCATGGGATACGATCTCTATCCCCTGACCACCTTGGAGAATAAGAAGCGGTGGTTGCCTCAGGTGGCGGAGGGGAATTGGCTGTGCATCTTCGAGCACGACCCGGAGACTCCCATGGGGCGGCTCGTGGAAGACAAGCCCGGCCGCTGGCGGGCGGAGGCGGTGGATGGCTGAGGCTCGGTTGAGAGCCCCTTTCCGAACAGCGAGGTCCCAATCCCCATGAGACTCCCATGACCTGGTAGGTTATGGGCTGTGGGGCTCGGTTCGATCCGAGACCTCTCCTTCCCAAGAGCATGAAATCGGTGAGAACGGAGCAGTGATGGAGCAGAAGCAGTACGACTTGATCGTGGTGGGGAGCGGCCCCGGCGGCTATGTGGCTGCCATCCGCGCGTCCCAGTTGGGGCTCAAGACCGCGGTGGTGGAGAAGGATCCCAAATTTGGCGGAACCTGCCTGCACCGTGGCTGCATACCCACCAAGGCTCTGCTGCACACGGCGGCGGTGCTCGACGAGATCCGCTCCGCCGGCACCCTCGGCATCGAGGTCGGAGCTCCGGCTCTGGACCTGGCCACCGCCCACGGCCGCAAACAGCAGGTGGTGGACAAGAACGCCAAGGGGATCGAGTATCTGTTCAAGAAGAATCAGATCGACGGCATCCACGGCCGCGGCCGGCTGGTGGGCCCCCACCGAGTGGAGGTAGAAAAGGACGGTCAGACTCAGATTCTCGAGGGCCGCTTCATTCTCCTGGCCACTGGCTCCGTGCCGCGGCCCCTGGGCATGGCGCCGGTGGACGGCCAACGGGTGCTGGACTCCGACGGCATCCTCCAGCTGCCTCGGGTGCCGCGCTCCATGGTGGTGTTGGGAGCCGGCGCCGTGGGCACCGAGTTCGCGTCCATCTTCCACAGCTTCGGCACCGAGGTGACGCTGCTGGAAATGCTGCCCCGAGTCCTACCGCTGGAGGATGAAGAGGTTTCCAAGGAGCTGGCCCGGTCGCTCAAGAAGCGGGGCATCAAGGTGCGCACGGATTCCAAGCTCACCGCCGTCGAGACCACCGAGGGCGGCGTCTCCCTGAGCGTCGAGCAGAACGGCAAGACCGACACCCTGGAGGCAGAGATCCTGCTGGTGGCGGTGGGCCGCGCGCCGGTGTCGGAGAATCTGGGGCTGGAAGAGCAAGGGGTCAAGCTGGAGCGCGGCTACGTCGAGGTGGACGAGCTGATGCGCACCGCCGTCCCCCACATCTACGCCATCGGCGATCTGGTGCAGACCCCCTGGCTGGCTCACGTGGCCTCCAGCGAGGGCATCCTGGCGGCGGAGCACATGGCCGGCGAGGCCGTGCAGCCGATCAACTACGACCACGTTCCCTCCTGCACCTACTGCGACCCGGAAGTGGCCAGCGTTGGTCTCACCGAGGCCCAGGCCAAGGAGCGGGGCTACGATGTGGCCACCGGCAAGTTCCCCTTCTCGGCGCTGGCCAAGGCGGCGATCTTGGGGCACACCGGAGGCTTCGTCAAGGTCGTGCGGGAGACTCGTTATGATGAGCTCCTGGGGGTTCACATCGTCGGCCCCAAGGCCACCGACCTCATCGCCGAGGCCTGCGTGGCCCTGCGTATCGAGTCCACTACCGAAGAACTGTTCCGCACCATGCACGCCCATCCAACCCTCAGCGAGTCGGTGATGGAGGCCGCCCACGCGGCCTACGGTCATCCGCTCCATATCTGAGTCGCCGAGGAACGGATGAGGAGATCCGGCGTGTGCGCGTTTCGATCGATTCAAGGAGCTGCCGCTCGTTCATCGCGGGCGAGCCGAGCAAGTCGAGGAGCTGTCCATGGCAACTGAAGTCGTGATGCCCCAGATGGGGGAGTCCATCGCCGAAGGCACCATCACCCGCTGGCTGATCGAGGTGGGGGAGACCGTCGAACGGGATCAGCCCCTATTCGAGATCTCCACCGACAAGGTCGACGCGGAGATTCCCAGCCCGGTGGCGGGCACTCTGCTCAAGGTCGTCCACGGCGAAGGGGAGACCGTGCCGGTGGACGACGTCGTGGCGTATATCGGTGAGGCCGGAGAGAGCGTCGGCGACGGCGCGGCATCCGCTCCCGCCACCGAAGCTCCCGCCGCCGAAGCGGCCGCGGGAGAGCAGGCCGCTGAAAGCGAGGACTCGGGCGAGGAGGACTCCACCGATGGGCCCATGAGCCTGGAGCAGCGGTTGCGGAAGTTCTCCAGCCCGCTGGTGCGCAACATCGCCGCCAAGGAGGGGGTCGATCTCCAGCAGGTGGAAGGCACCGGGATCCACGGCCGGGTGACCAAGAAGGACATCCTCGGCTATCTGGAAAACCGCGGCAGCGCTCCCGCTCAGCCGGCGGCGGCCGCGGCACCGGCGGCTCCACGGCCTACCCGCGCCGCCAGCGACTTCCACGTCCCCGCGTACACCGAGGGGGAGAACGTCGAGGTCGTGCCCATGTCGCGGATTCGGCAGATCACCGCCGACCATATGGCCTACTCCAAGGCCACCTCGGCCCATGTGACCACCGTCTTCCACATCGACATGACCCGCATCGCGCGGCTTCGCCAGCGCATCAAGCATCGCTTCGCCGAGGCCAACGGCACCAAGTTGACCTATATGCCGTTCATCTTCTCGGCGGTGACCGCCGGGCTGAAGGCCTTCCCGCAGCTCAACGCCGCCATCGACGGCACCAATATCGTCTACAAGAAGGACATCAACCTGGGCATGGCGGTGGCGCTGGACCACGGGCTCATCGTGCCGGTGCTGAAGAATGCCGATCAGCTGAGTCTGGTGGGGCTGGCGAAGACCGCCAACGATCTGGCGGACCGCGCCCGCAGCAAGCGGCTGAGCCCGGACGCCATCAAGGGGGGCACCTTCACCGTCACCAACCCCGGCGGTTTCGGCTCTCTCTTCGGGACGCCGGTGATCAACCAGCCGCAGGTGGCGATCCTCGGGGTCGGCGCCATCGAGAAGCGGCCGGTGGTGCTCACCGACGCCGAGGGCAACGACAGCCTTGGAATCCGAACCATGTGCTATCTGGCACTGACCTTCGACCACCGGCTCATCGACGGCGCCGACGCGGATCAGTTCATGGCTCTGGTCAAGGAGCAGCTGCAGCAGGGCTCGTGGGAAGAGCTGGACGCCTATCGCCGGTAGCCAGTCGCTGGGCCCGCCGACGCGGGCCGGCGGCTGCTCTTATCGAATTTTCGCGGAAAATTGGAAACAAAATCGCGGAGGGTGTCCCGTTTCCCGAGGAAGAGCGCACTTCCATGACGTAAGTGGACCCTTGGTATGTGCGGGCCCCTCGTGGGTTTCCGCTCTTTTTTTTGCCCCGAAAGTTGGAACCGGCGGTAGAGGAACCGGTGGTAGGCAGGCGAGCGGTAGCCCCGAGGATCCCGAGTCGTATCCCGAGACAGGGAGATCCGGAGAGGATCCGGCCTCGAAGGAAATCTGCTGACTCGCGGTGACTGTCCCGCTTTTGCAGCTTCGAGGCACTTCAGTAGTGTAAGTGGACCCTTGGTATGTGCGGGCCCCTCGTGGGTTTCCGCTCTTTTTTTTGCCTCTTAGCGCCCAAGCTTAGCATAAGCAGGTGCTCGCTGTCTTGGTCCTACTTCGGCTGGCCGTGGCCTGCCAGGCATCCTTTTTCAGCTCGGCTTCCGGCCTTGCGACGGGCCCGTGAGGGCTCGGTTCCCGGATGGGGCTAGAATGCCCCCATGGATTTGCTTTCCCCGTCAGCACCTACCGACGACGATCCAGCATCGGAAGTGGAGCCGCTACGCCCCCTGCGCTGGGCTTATCTCGGCCGCTATCCCTATGCGCCGGCGGTGGCGGAGCAGAAGCGGCTGCGGGACGCTGTTCGCCAGGGCTCCGGGGACGAGCATCTGCTGCTCCTGGAGCACCCCCACGTCTACACTTTGGGCCGGAACGCCAGTGCCGAGGACGTTCTGGCCCCGGCGCCCTGGCTCGAGGAGCAAGGCATCGAGATCCACGAGGCGGACCGCGGCGGTCAGGTGACGTATCACGGACCGGGGCAGCTGATGGGCTATCCCATCGTCAACCTCAGCCCTGACCGCCGGGACGTGCGGCGCTATGTTCAAGACCTGCAATGGGTGCTGATCCGCACCCTGGCGGATTTCGGCGTCGAGGCGGAGGCGCGGCCGGGGAAGGATCTGGTGGGGGTTTGGGCCGGGGGCGGCAAGATCGCCTCCATCGGCGTCCACCTGAGCCGCTGGATCACCACCCACGGATTTGCTCTCAACGTCAGCACGGATCTCTCCTTCTTCGGCGGTATCGTCGCCTGCGGGCTGCCCCAGGTGCGGATGGTCTCCATCGAAAGTCTGACCGGGGAGCGCCCGCCGCTGGAGACCGTTGCGGAGCGGGTCGCCAGTCATTTCTGCCAGCGCTTCGAGCGCCGGCTGCTGCCCCTGGAAGATTGAGGAGCTGCCCGTGACCGCCGTCATCGTCGATCTCAACGCCGTCATCGTGGCGGTGACCCGCGAGGTTCCCCGCTGCCTCACCGTGCAGCGGGACGCCCGCACCCTCGGCCCACCGCAGTCGGGAGAAGCAGCGGAGACTGTGGATGCTTTGGTCTTCGGTCCGCTGGATCCTGCCGGGGACCGCACCCTGGAGCTTCAGCTGCGGGGCTTCGTGCGTCAGCAGACGGGACTCGAGCTGGGGTATGTGGACCAGCTCTACACCTTCGGTGACCTCAACCGGGGCGGAGACCTCAACCGCGGGCCAGTCGCTGGCTCAGCGGAGGGGCGGGTCGTCTCCGTCGCCTACCTGGCGCTGGTGCGGGAGGCGGAGCCTTCCGGCGAGGCGCGCTGGCGGGATTGGTACCGCTTCTTCCCCTGGGAGGATTGGCGCAATGGGCGGCCGGCGGTGCTCGACGATGCGCTCTTGCCAGCATTGCAGGCTTGGGTCGAGCAGGCAGAGCCGCGGCTCCGGCGTCGCCGGCGGGAGCGGGTGGATATCGCCTTCGGTCTCGGAGGAGCGCCTTGGGACGGCGAGCGGGTGCTGGAGCGCTACGAGCTGCTCTACGAGGTGGGGCTGGTGCAGGAGGCACGGCGGGACCCGGCGGTGGATGTTCCGGCCGTGCCGGCCTTGGGGCGACGGGCCTTGGGGCGGCCCATGGCCCTCGATCACCGGCGCATCCTGGCCACCGCCCTGGGGCGGCTGCGGGGCAAGATTCGCTATCGTCCGGTGGTCTTCGAGCTGCTGCCGCCGAGTTTCACGCTGCTGCAGCTGCAACGGGTGGTGGAAGCCTTGGCAGGGGTGCGGCTGCACAAACAGAATTTTCGCCGTCTGGTGGAGCGGGGCGGGCTGGTGGAAGGCACCGGCCGCAAGCACTCCGGCACCGGCGGCCGTCCCGCCGAGCTCTTCACCTTTCGCCGCGAGGTGCTGCGAGAGCGACCGGCACCGGGAGTCGGCTTGCCGGGGGTCGCCTCTGCCGGGAGCGCGGGCAGCTAGTCGCCCAGCTCAGCTGACGCTCTCAGATAGCGCTCGCCGCCCACCACTGCGGGATCCAAACAATACTCGTAGAGCTCGATGCCGCCGAAGAGCATTCGTGCCGTGGGGCGGAGCTCGGCGGGCAGCTCTTCCAGGGCCGCGGCGGCGCGAGCGCCGTCGTGGTCGAAGAGGACGATGGCGGGGCCGCCAGTAGCTAGGCCGATGGCGGGGAGATCCTGAGGGCCGCGATAAGGCTGGGCGCCGGCGAAGGTGAGGGTGACCGGCGCCGGGCGCAGGTCCAGCAGAGTCAGAGGGCGGCCCTCTCGAAACCAGCGGAAGAGACGATAGGGAGAGAGGTGACGCCGGGGATCGAATTCGATCCCCGGCGCTGGGTCGTCGGCGCGAGGCTCAGGGCTCAGAGGAGCTCCGCGTCGTGGCCGGACCACACCAGACCGGAGACCGGTTTGGGCAGGAAGCGGGTGGCCTTGGCGGGCAGCAGATCCCCCTTGGAGATGGCCTTGCCGAAGAGCTCGGCGCTCATGGGCGGCAGCCAGATGCCGATGGCCAGATCGCCGCTGTCCACCTCCTGGTAGAGCTCGTCGGGATCGGAGCGATAGGTGACGGTGCCGTCGAGATAGTTGGCCGGGGTGAGCCCCAGGGCCGGCAGCAGGATGTAGTGCAAGTGGGCCACCGCCAGCTGATCGGCGGCGGGAGGCAGACCGTCGGGCATGCGTTCCGGATCCAGCAGCCAGAGCTCGGTGCCGCCGTCGGAGCGGCGCACCCCGAGGGCCGGCTGCGGTGCCGCCGCCACCGCCGCCGCCAGCTCGCTGCCGCTGCCGGCGGCCAGAGGCTCGCGACTGGCCAGTAGGGGCGTCAGCTCGCTCAGGTCGTGGGCCTCCGCCAGCCCACGGTGGATGGGGTCGATGACCAAGTGCTCGGAGCGCAGGCTGAACAGAACCGCCATCTTGCACGCCGCCGCCTGGCCCTCCTCGGCGCCGATCTCGGTGGCATAGTGGCGAGCGGTCTTGTAGCGGTGATGGCCGTCGGCGATGGCCGCGGGGCAGGGCGCCAGCAGCTGGCGATAGGCCTCGATGCGCTGCGGATCGGAAAGGCGATAGAGGTGATGGTAGTTGCCCGCCGCGTCCTGGTGGGTGACGATGGGTTGGCCGGTCATATCTTCTTCCAGCAGCGGTTCCAGGGTGCCTGGATCGTCGCTCAGGAACATCAGCGGCTCGTAATCCACCTGGGTGGCTCGGAGCAGGCTCAAGCGGTCGGCGAAGGGTTTGTCCAGAGTCTGCTCGTGGGGCCGGATGATCCCCGCCTCCGGCTCTTCCACTCCCACCAGGGTGAGCAACCCCAACCGCTGGCTGCCGTCAGCGACCTCGATGCGGTAGGGGTAGAGGGACGGCTTGCCGTCCCGCTGCACGATCCCCTCGTCGATCCAGCGCTGGTGCAGCGCGGCGGAGTGCTGGTAGGGATCTCCTTCCTCCCCCTCCACCGGTTTGGTGAGGTGGGAGAAGTGGTGGGGGGCTCCGTCCTGGAGCTTCTGGCGCAGTTTGTCGTTGATCTGGTCGAAGGGGGGCGCGGCCTGATCGCCGGCTTCGTCACCGGCGTAGCGGAAGCCTGGAAAGGCGTAGATTCTCATGGTGATGGCCTCGATTCTGGTAGCTGGTCTGGTATCTGGAGATTTCGGGATGAAGCTTGAGCATCGGGCACCGCGGGGCGGTGGATCGTGTAGTCGAATTCTACACCCTAGGGAACGCCGTGGCGGTTGCGGAGCTCGGGGCGCCGCCACGGCTCCTCCTCCAAGGTCTGGCGCAGATGATCTACGGCGGCCCCCAGATCGGTGTAGCGCAGATAGAGGGGAGCGAGACCGCAACGGATCACGTCGGGGCCGCGAAAGTCGGGAATCACTCCGCGCTCTACCAGCGCCCGCACCACCGCGTAGCCTTTGGGATGGCGCCAGGAGATCTGGCTGCCCCGTCGCCAGGGTTCTTCGGGGCCGGCGAGCTTGAGACCGAGACCGGCGCAGCGCTCTTGCACCAGGCGCTGGAAGATGGCGCCGAGCTCGAGACTCTTGGCTCGCAGGGCCTCGAGGTCGGCCTCCAGCAGGAGGTCGCAGGCGGTGTCCAGGGCGGCCATGGAGAGGATCGGCGGGGTGCCGCAGAGGTGGCGGGCGATGCCCGGCGCCGGCCGGTAGTCGGCTTCGAAGGCGAAAGGATCGGCGTGGCCCAGCCAGCCGCTGAGGGGTTGGGTGAGCTCTTTCTGAAGCCGCCGGGCGACGTAGAGGAAGGCCGGAGCTCCTGGGCCACCGTTCAAGAATTTATAGCCGCAGCCCACCGCCAGATCGACGCCGCAGGCCGCCAGCTCCACCGGCACGGCGCCGGCGCTGTGAGCCAGGTCCCAGAGGGCCAGAGCCCCGTGGCGATGGGCGGCGGCGGTGAGGCCGTGGAGATCACGTAGGGCCCCGCTACGATAGTGGACGTGGCCCACCAGCATCACCGCCACGTCGTCGTCGAGGGATTCTTCCAGGCTCTCCGCCGGAGCGCGGCGTAGCCGGTGTCCGCCTACCAGATCGAGAAGCCCTTGCACCATGTAGGTGTCGGTGGGGAATCCGTCCTCCTCCACCAGCACGGTGGAGCGCCCCGGCCGCGCCTTCAGCGCCGCCGCCAGGAGCTTGAAGAGGTTGACGGAGGTGGAGTCAGTGACCACCACCTCGCCGCTCTCGGCGCCGATGAGCCTGCCGATCTTCTCTCCCACCCGCAGCGGCAGGCCGATCCAGTCGTGGTCGTTCCAGCCGCGGATCAGCGACCGTCCCCACTCTTCCTCGATGACGCGGTTGAGGCGTTCGGGAACGGCGGTGGGCAGGGGGCCCAGAGAGTTGCCGTCGAGATAGATGGCATCCTCCGGCAACCGGAAGCGCCGGCGGAATGGGGCCAGGGGATCGCGGCGGTCGAGATCGGCGAGATCGGCATCCCGCAGCGGCCGGTGGGGAAGCTCAGGCATGGGCGCATCTTGCCATAGCAGCCCCGATCCCTCGGCAGCCTGTGGCAGAATCACCCCGATGAAGAGCTTGCCCTTTGCTTCGACCTATCGTCACGGTTTCGCCCGCATGGCCGTTGCCGTGCCGCGGGTGAAGGTGGCGGATCCAGCTTTCAACCTCGAACACACGGTGGAGCTGGCGCGGCGGGCGTCGGAGGAGGGAGCGATGGTGGCGCTCTTCCCCGAGCTCGGCCTGTCGGCCTATTCGAACCAGGATCTCTTCCACCAAGACGCCTTGCTGGACGCCGTCCTGGAGGCTTTGGGCGGCTTGGTGAGAGCGAGCACGGAACTGCGGCCGCTGATTCTCGCGGGAGCACCGCTGCGCCTGGGTGGCCAGCTCTTCAACTGTGCCGTGGCGGTGCAGGGGGGGCGGTTGTTGGGGGTGGTGCCCAAGACCTACCTGCCCAACTACCGCGAGTTCTACGAGCGTCGACACTTCTCTCCCGGGGATTTCGGGCTCAGCCCGACGGTGGAGCTGCTGGGGCAGGACGTTCCTTTTGGCCGGGACCTGCTCTTTGTCGCCGAGGATTGGCCGGAGTTAGTGATTCACGCCGAGGTCTGCGAGGACCTGTGGGTGCCGGTGCCGCCGAGCTCCGACGCGGCGATGGCCGGGGCGACGGTGTTGTGCAATCTTTCGGCAAGCAATATCACCGTCGGCAAGGCCACCTGGCGCCGCACGCTGGCGGAGTCCCAGAGCGGCCGATGCGTCGCCGCCTATCTCTACGCTGCCGCCGGCGCCGGCGAGTCCACCACCGATCTGGCCTGGGACGGTCATGCCCTGATCTATGAAAACGGCGACCTGCTGGCGGAGGGGGAGCGCTTCGCCGACGAGCCCCACCTGGTGCTTGCGGACGTCGATCTGGAACGCCTGGTCCAGGACCGTCTTAGGCTTACGAGCTTCCACGATTGCGCCGCCGATCATCGGGAGCGGCTGAAAGGCTTCCGGCGGATCTCGGTGCCGTTGGAGCGTCCCGCCGAGGTCGAGAGCCTGCTGCGGGAAGTTCCCCGCTTCCCCTACGTGCCTCGGGAGGAGGCGGAGCTCGACGAGCGTTGCTTCGAGGCCTACAACATTCAGGTCCAGGGGCTGATGCAGCGTCTTCGGGCCACCGGGATCGAGAAAGTGGTGATCGGCGTCTCCGGCGGGCTGGACTCGACCCAGGCGCTCATCGTCGCCGCCCGGGCCATGGATCGCCTGGGATTGCCCCGAACCAACATTCTGGCCTACACCCTGCCGGGCTTCGCCACTTCTCAGCGCACCTACGACAATGCCTGGGCGCTGATGCGGGCTCTGGGAGTGAGCGCGGCGGAGATCGACATTCGGCCGTCGGCGCGGCAGATGCTCGAAGACATCGATCATCCCTTCGCCGACGGCGAGCCGGTGCACGACGTCACCTTCGAGAACGTGCAGGCCGGCGAGCGCACTTCCCATCTCTTCCGGCTGGCGAATCACCACGGAGCTCTGGTGCTGGGGACCGGCGATCTCTCGGAGCTGGCCCTGGGCTGGACCACCTACGGCGTCGGCGACCAGATGAGCCACTACAACGTCAACTCCTCGGTGCCCAAGACGCTGATCCAATATCTGATTCGGTGGAATATCGATCGGGAGCGTTTCGAAGCCTCGGTGGGAGAGACGCTCCGCTCGATTCTGGAGACGGAGATTTCGCCGGAGCTGGTGCCCGGCGACGACGCCGACGAGCCGGCGCAACGCACCGAAGACGTCATCGGTCCCTACGAGCTCCAGGACTTCCATCTCTACTTCGTCAGCCGCTACGGCTTCCGGCCTTCGAAGGTCGCCTTCCTGGCCTGGCACGCCTGGCGGGACCGCACGCGGGGAGTCTGGCCCCGGGGCCTACCCGACGACGAGCGGCGGGAGTACGACCTGGCGGCGGTGAAGCATTGGCTGGAGATCTTCCTCCGCCGCTTCTTCCAGACCAGCCAATTCAAGCGCTCTGCCATGCCCGACGGCCCCAAGGTGGGCTCCGGCGGCTCCCTCTCCCCCCGCGGCGACTGGCGCGCCCCCAGTGACTCCGGTGCCGGGCCGTGGCTGGATGAGCTGCGGAAGAACGTGCCCGACTGACCCGTTCGGTTTGCGAGCATCATGGCTCGGTCCACGAGGATCTAGAAGCTAAGACCAACCATCAACAAG
This sequence comes from Acidobacteriota bacterium, assembly GCA_034211275.1. Lineage (NCBI taxonomy): Bacteria > Pseudomonadati > Acidobacteriota > Acidobacteriota bacterium. The sequence goes on along the minus strand of JAXHTF010000073.1, from coordinate 12,013 downwards.
TGGGTCCCCCTGACTGGAGGGAGGGCTCAGAGGTCGGCCGGATAGAGAACCAACGGACCGTGGGAATTGCTGCCGACGGCTCGAAAATCTCGATGGTCGAGGGTGAGGATGGTGCGAGTGCCCAGCCGCTCGGCGACGGCGAGAACGCTGGCATCGACAAAACCCAGGGCGAGATCCTGGTATTGCTTGATGAGCTTGTAGCAGAAGTCTAGGTCGCCCGTCTTGAGATGATCGAGGGCGAAGGCACCGGATCGCAGGCTGTCGAGGAAGTCGAGAGCGGCATCGACTCCGAGGTAGCGGGTGAGGAAGTAATCGACTTCCGCGACCACCGGTAGTGGCACGATGAGGGGCTCGGAGGTGCTTTCCAGAATAATCCGCGCCGCTTCATGATGCCGATCCCCGGCATCGTAGAGGGCATAGATGCCGCCGGTGTCCGCAACGATCATCGCGACCCGGGCCGGGGCCGTTCCGCCAACAGCTCCTCGCCTCGCTCGGAGATATCTTCCCGGCCGCTGCGATAACTCCCGATGCCCTTGGGCTCCGGGCGCTGGTGTTGATCCAAGTAGCTCTGCAGCGCTTCGCGGACCAAGGAGGATTGTTTCCGGCCCTCAGAGCGCGCCAGCTCCTTGAGCCGGAGCATCATGGAGTCTTCGAGATAGAGAGTGGTCTTGACCATGGGGAGAGTATGCCATATATGGCACCTTATATTCCGATTCTACCTGGGCCTCATCAACATTTGGGTGCCCCGTGTATGGGCTCGGGTGGACAGTTGCGCCATGTGAGGCTGGGTCAATGGTCTTCAAGTCCTTTCCTTTGAGGGTTTTGGGTGGCGGATAGAGGTTTGTTGTGAGCCACCAACAAGTGGGTCCCCCCTGAGGCAAAGGGTGCATCAACAATTGGGTCCGCCTCGTTGGAAGTGCTCGTTGGAAGTGATTAATTTGAGGGTATTAGCCGCGCTGGGAGGCCAGGCGGTCGGCGTGGCGGGTGGTCTCGGGGAGGCGGTAGCGGGGGGTGCAGGCGAGGGTGTAGTGGAGGGCGGTTTCGAGGCTGATGCGGTGGCCGGGGGAGACGAAGACGGGTTTGACGTTGGTGCGGGTGCGCAGGACGGCGCCGATGACCTCGTCGCGGTGGTGGAGGGGGGTCCAGGAGCCTTTGTCGGAGCCCGGCTCCTCGTACTCGCCCACGAGCCGGCTCTTGGCGACGCCGAGGGTGGGGCGGTCGAGCCACCAGCCGAGGTGGCAGGCGATGCCGAAGCGGCGGGGGTGGGCGAGGCCTTGGCCGTCGCAGAGGATGAGGTCCGGGGGTGTAGTGAGCTGGTCCAGGGCCTCGAGGACCGTAGGGACCTCTCGGAAGGAGAGCAGGCCTGGGACGTAGGGGAAGTCGGTGGGCTGGCGGGCGATGGCGTGCTCGATGAGCTCTAAGTCGGGGAAGGAGAGGACGGCCACCGCGGCGCGGGTGATGGTGCGGCCCCGCTGGAAGCCGCGGCCTCGGCGTGGCGGAGCGCCGGGGAGGGGCTCGAAGCCGACGTCGACCCCGGCGACCCGGCGGATCGGGGGCAGGCGGTCCTGGAGCTCGATTTCCCTCGCGTGACGTTCTTGGATTGCCACCGCTTCTTTCGGGGAGACGTCCCAGCGATGGCGGGGAGGCTGGGCGGTAGAGCTCACGAGTGGGTGCTGCGCTGCGCCTGGCGGAGCTCGGCGACCTCGATGCGCAGCTCCTGGACCAAGCGCTCTAGAGTCTCCACCCGGGCAGCAAGACCGGAGGATGCTTCCGGAGCCAGGGTAGCGCCCGGCGCCGGGTCGGGGCCTGACATTGTCGGTTCTGGCAGGCCGGGGGGAGCTGCCTGGTGGGGTGGCGAGGTCTCCTCCAAGGGTAGGTCGCCCAGCAGGTGCGCCCAGCGGGTTTCCTTCTGCCCCGGCTGCCGAGGCTGCTCCGCCACGATGGGCTCGATGCCGCTGGCTAGCTCGTCCAGGGTTTCGTGCACTTCCTCCAGCGACGAGAAGGAGTGCATGCGCTCGCTACGGGAACGCAGCTCGCCGGGGGTTTGGGGGCCGCGCAGCAGGAGCAGGGTGAGCACGGCCCGGGACGGGTCGGAGAGCTGGAGCCGGCGGGTTGCTCCTTCGCTCCAGCGTTCACTGCGGGCACCTTCGCTGCGCCACACCAGGACATCCCGGCGCAGGGCTTCGAGGCCGTCCACCACCTCGTCCTGGCTCAGTTCCATCACCGGCTCGCGGCCGCTCTTTTGGTTGCACGCCGCGGTCAGGGCGCTGACGGTCAGGGGGTAGTAATCCGGCGTGGTTTGACTCTTCTCCAGCAGGGCTCCGAGGATTCGCTGCTGAACGGCGTTCAGGGGATTGGGCAAAGGGGTCATAAAACCTCCGCAGTCTTCGGCCAGAGCTCGCGCGTAGGATAGCGTACCTGTCATTCCAGACGTTCACCATCTTCCTAATCCGTCTCATCCGATGCGCGCCGGGGAACGAAGGTTAGGGAGGGAAATGCTCTTCCCTTGCTGAAGAAAGCTCGCGCTGATGAAACTCGCCATCATTGGAACCGGAATCTCGGGCCTCACCGCGGCCTATCTGCTGTCTCCGGAACACGACCTGACGGTCTTCGAGGCGGACGAGCGGATCGGCGGTCACACCCATACGGTGGAGGTGGAGTCCGGCGGCCGCACCTGGGCGGTGGATACGGGGTTCATCGTCTACAACGATTGGACCTACCCGAACTTCATCCGCCTGCTCGACGAGCTGGGCGTAGCGAACCAGCCGACGGAGATGAGTTTCTCCGTTCTCTGCCCGCGCACCGGCCTGGAGTACAACGGCCACACCCTCGACACTCTCTTCGCCCAGCGGCGCAATTTAGTTCGGCCGTCGTTCTATCGCATGATTTTCGATATCCTGAAGTTCAACCGTGAAGCCAAAGCCCTGGCGGCGTCCGGCGGTGCCCCGCCGACTCTCGGGGAGATGCTGCGCCGGGGAGGCTATGGCCGCGAGGTCGTGGAGCACTATGTAGTGCCCATGGGAGCGGCCATCTGGTCCTCCACGGTGGACGCCATGGAGAGCTTCCCGGCGAATTTCTTTGTGCGCTTCTTGGACAACCACGGCATGCTCAACATCAAGAACCGGCCCCAATGGCGGGTGGTCCGCGGCGGTTCCCAGCGCTATGTGGAGAAGATCACCGCCGGTTTTCGGGACCGTATTCGGGTCGCCACGCCGGTGGTGGGGGTCGAGCGGCGGGAGCGGGATGTGCGCCTCTTCCTAGAAACCGGCGAGACCCCGACCTTCGATCAGGTCATCCTCGCTACCCACAGCGACCAGGCTCTGGAGCTCCTGCGGGATCCCAGCGATGCGGAACGGGAGATCCTCGGTGCCATTCCTTATCAGGCCAACGAGGCCATCCTGCACACCGACGCATCGGTGTTGCCGCGCCGCCGGCGCGCCTGGGCGAGCTGGAACTACCGCTTGGCGGAGTCCCCCGGGAATCCGGTGACAGTGACCTACAACATGAACATCCTCCAGCGGCTGCCGGCGCCGGAGACCTTCTGCGTCACCCTCAACCGGGATCAGGGCATCGACCCCCGGCGCATCCTTCGGCGCATTCCCTACGCTCATCCGGTCTACACCCCCGAGGCGGTGGCGGCCCAGGCGCGCTACGACGAGATCGGTGGCCGGCGGCGGACGCATTTCTGCGGCGCCTATTGGGGCAATGGCTTCCACGAGGACGGCGTGGTCAGTGCGCTACGGGTAGCGCGGAGTCTCGGGCGGGACTGGTGAGCATGGAGAGCGGTATCTACGAGGGTTGGGTCCGCCACCGTCGGCGGGCTCCCAGCGGCCACGAATTTCGCTACCGCCTGTTCATGATGTATTTTGATCTCGACGAGCTAGATCAAGTTTTCGCCGGCCGCTGGCTGTGGTCTACCCGCCGGTGGGCCCCGGCGCGGCTGCGGTCGGAGGATTATCTCGGCGGCTCCGAAGGATCCTTGGCGGAGGCCGCCCGGGATCTGGTGGAGACGGAGTGCGGCCGGCGTCCCGAGGGACCGGTGCGGCTGCTCACCCATCCCCGCTATTTCGGCTACGGTTTCAACCCGGTGAGTTTCTTCTACCTTTTCGACGCCGCCGGCGAGGGCCTGGAAGCGGTGATCGCCGAGGTGCGCAACACGCCGTGGGACGAGGTACACCGCTACGTGCTGACACCGGAGCTGGATCCCCAACCGGAGGCGCCGGACCCCGTCGCTGGCACTCGGCGCTACCGTCACGAGAAGGTCTTTCACGTGTCTCCCTTCATGGCCATGGACCAGACTTACGATTGGCGCTTCACGCCCCCCGGAGAGTCGCTGGTGGCCCATATCGACAACTACCGGCGGGGTGAGGAACAGGCCTTCTTCGACGCCACCCTCAGCCTGCGGCGCCGGGAGATCAGCGGGCCGGCGCTGGCTCGGGTGCTGGTGCGCTATCCGTGGATGACCGCCCGGGTGAGCGCCGCGATCTACTTCCAGGCGCTCCGGCTATGGCTCAAGGGGACGCCGTTTCATTCTCACCCCAAGAAGCAGAGGCACCCTGAGCAGCAACGGCAACTCGAGGAGGAGAGCCGATGAGTGATGGCATGGATTTCGACGGTGCGGAGCTCGGTACTCTGGCAGCTCGGGAGAGCTCCGGCGGCTGGCTCGACGGTCTGCTGCGCCGGGCGGTGCTGAGCCGTCTGCGGGCGTTGGAGCACGGCGAGCTGATCTTCTTGGAAGGGACTCAGCGCCACGTCTTCGGGCAAGCTCTCTCCAGCGAGGAGCCTCAGGTTGCCAGGGAGGCCCCATCTGCGAGGGAGGACGGGGACGGCCTTGGCTTGAGCGCAACGGTGCAGGTGCAGGATCCCCGGTTCTACCGGCGCTTGGCCCTCGGCGGTGCTTTGGGAGCCGCCGACGCCTACATGGACGGTCTGTGGACCACCGACGACCTCACCGCCGTGGTGCGGGTGCTGGCGCGCAATCGGGCGGCGCTGGATCGCCTGGAGACCGGAATGGCCCGGCTTTCCGGGCCTCTCCAGCGCCTGATCCACCGCCTGCGGGACAACACCCGCACCGGCAGCCGCCGCAACATCTCCGCTCACTACGATCTGGGCAACGATTTCTACCAGCTCTTCCTCGACGAGACCATGATGTATTCCTGCGCGGTCTTCGAGCAGGGGGCCCTCGAAGAAAGCGCCGGAGAGGCGGATCCGGAGCGGGCCGGCGAAGTTCTGGCTCACGCGTCTCGGGCCAAGCTCGATCTCATCTGCCGCAAGCTGGAGCTGGGGCCGGAGGATCACGTGCTCGAGATCGGCACCGGCTGGGGCGGCTTTGCGGTCCACGCCGCCGAGCACTACGGGTGCCGGGTGACCACCACCACCATCTCCCGCCGTCAGTACGAATTCGCCGCCGAGCGGGTGCGCCGAGCCGGTCTGGAGGATCGAGTCACCATCCTGTTGGAGGATTATCGGGACCTCCAGGGCCGCTACGACAAGCTGGTCTCCATCGAGATGATCGAGGCGGTGGGGGATCGCTACCTGGAGCTCTTCTTCCGCCGCTGCAGCGAGCTCCTGAAGCCCGAGGGCATGATGCTGCTCCAAGCCATCACCATCGCCGATCAGGCCTATCATCGGTACCGCCGCTCGGTGGACTTCATCCAGCGCTACGTCTTCCCCGGCAGCTGCGTTCCGTCGGTAGAGGCGATGAGCCGATGCCTGGCCCGAGCCACCGATCTGCGGCTCTTTCATCTTCACGACATCACACCGGACTACGCCACCACCCTACGGCTATGGCGTCGGCGCTTTCTGGACAACCTGGCCAAGGTGCGGGAGCTGGGCTTCGGCGAGCGCTTCGTGCGCATGTGGGAGTACTACCTGTGCTACTGCGAGGGGGGCTTTCAGGAGCGGGTCATCGGAGACGTGCAGATGCTCCTCACCAAGCCGCTGTGCCGGCGCGATCCCGTCGCCGTCCGAGTATGAAAGAGAAGGAACTACCAGCATGATCCACGCGGTTCTCGAATGGGTGGAGCGAGGCCGGGTGCCCGACGTCTTAGTGCGCCAAGGCATCCGAGCTCTGCTCCGCCGCCGGTTGCAGCTCGGCCATGAGGGCGATCCGGAAGCGCGCCGGGAGGGTGTCCAGCAGCTCTTGGAAGAGATGGCCGACGCCCCCCTGGCGGTGCTGCCGGAGAAGGCCAACGAGCAGCATTATGAGGTGCCGGCGGAGTTCTTCCTGGAGGTTCTGGGAAAGCATCTGAAGTACAGTTCCTGCCTCTTTCCCGAGGGCGTCCACAGCCTTGACCAGGCGGAAGCGGCGATGCTCGAGCTCACCTGCCGGCGGGCGGATCTGGAAGACGGCCAGGAGATCCTCGAGCTCGGCTGCGGCTGGGGCTCGCTCTCGCTGTGGATGGCCGAGCGCTATCCCGGCAGCCGGGTGGTCTCGGTGTCCAACTCGGCTTCCCAGCGCCAGTTCATCGAGGCACGGGCGGCGGAACGGGGACTGGAGAATCTGCGGGTGATCACCAGCGACATCAACGATTTCCAGATCGATCAGCGCTTCGATCGGGTGGTGTCGGTGGAGATGTTCGAGCACCTACGGAACTGGCACGAGCTCTTCCGCCGCGTGGCGGGATGGCTGCGTCCCGACGGCCGCCTCTTCTTCCACGTCTTTTGCCACCGGGACTACGCCTATCTCTTCGAGACCGAGGGAGCCGGCAACTGGATGGGCCGGCACTTCTTCACCGCCGGGTTGATGCCCTCCGACTCCCTGCCGCTCTACTTCCAGGGCCGGCTGGTGCTGGATCGCCACTGGCGGGTCCGGGGCACCCACTACCAGCGCACCGCCCGCGCCTGGCTGGACAACCTGGACGCCCGCCGGGACCGCGTCCAGGAGGTGCTGGAGGAGGTCTACGGCTCTGGTGAGGGGCGCCGCTGGGTGCAGCGCTGGCGCCTCTTCTTCATGGCCTGCGAGGAGCTCTTCGGTTACCGTGGCGGCAACGAGTGGTGGGTGGGCCACTACCGCTTCCGCGCCCGCGGAGACTAGCTCCCTCTACGGAATGATCAGCGTCTGCAGCGGATGAATGATGTGGCTGCGGATGTGGTTGGCGCGCTTCAGGGCGCTGACGGACGTGCCATAAATGCGGGCGATCTCCCCCAGCGTTTCGCCGGGCTGGACCACGTGGCGGCGGGGGCCGCTGCCGGCGGGGATCTGCAGCCGCTGGCCGGGGTAGATGCGGTGGGAGCTGCGCAGTCCATTGTTGGCGGTGATGGCGGAGGTGCTGGTGCCGTAGCGCTCGGCGATGGCGCTCAGGGTTTCGCCCCTTTGCACGACGTGGACCGTCGGCTCCGAGACGCTGGCCTGGGCCGCCCGGGCGGCGGAGGAGCGGTACGGGCGGCTGCCGGGAATCAACAACACCTGACCGATGCGGATGCTGTGGGCGCTACGCAGGCCGTTGGCCCGTTGCAGGGCGCGGACATTGGTGCCATAGCGGGCGGCGATGGCGCTCAACGTGTCGCCGCGGCGGACCCGGTAGCGGTATCCCGCCTGGCGGGATGACTTACTGCTCGCCGGCAGGGCAGCGTAGACGCCGGAGACCTTGCCGCCGGTTCCCACCGGCAGTCGCAGGCGGTAATCCTTGGGGATCAGCAGATCCTCGCGCCAGACCTCCGAGCTGAGGGCCGGGTTGAGCTTCTTCAGATCATCGAGATCGATGCCGGAGCGGTCTGCCAGCTCCACCGCCGAAACGTAGCTGTCGGGTCGGAACTCGTCGAAGCGAAGCCGCGGTGCCGGATGGACGCCGGGGAAATAATGCTGGCGCAGCTCGTAGACGGTGGCGGCGGCGAGAAACTCGGCGTAGAAATTGCGCGACGCGAAGCCGAAGGTGCGGGTGCGATGCTGGGCGAAGATCACCGCCGGGTCCCGGGTGCCGAATTTGCGCACCGCCCGCCGCAGGCCGTTGGCGCCGTAGTTGTAAGCGGTAACCGCCAGGGGCCAGGTCTTGAGGCTCTGATAATTCTCTTGGAGAATCTGAGCCGCCGCCTCCGCCGCCATCAGCGGGTCGAAGCGCTCGTCCACCTCGTGGCCGATGGAGAGATAGCTGCGGCCGGTGGCGGGCATGATCTGCCACATCCCGCCGGCCCCCACCTTGGAGCGGGCGCCTTCCTGGAACATGGACTCCACGAAGGCCATGCGGGTCAGGGCCTTCGGGAGCCCCCGACGGGCGAAGGCCTCCTCCATGGCGGGGAGGTAGCGCCCGGAGCGCCCGATGGCCTGCTCGAAGACGTCGGAGAGCCCGCGCTGGGTGCGGAAGCGCTGGGCCGCCGCCACGAACTTCGACCGCCCCCCGGGAATGTGGTCGAAGAGGGCCTCCACCCGGCGCTCGGTGCCCGGGTCGTGGGGCTCCTCGCCGCGGGCCAGCCGCTGGAGGATCAACCGGTACTTCTGCTCCGCATCCCGAATCGCCTTCTGGCGCATCCGCCGGCGCTCAGCGTCGGGCCGCTGGGAAGTCTCCAGCTGGGTGAAGTCCAGCACCGCGTAGACCACCTCCAGGTACTCCTCGTCGTGGAGCACCAGCTGATGGCTGTTGTAGCGGGTGAAGACGTCGGTCCAGAACCGGACGTTGGGCTCGAGCTCTCCGGGCAGGGGGAAGAGCTTGGGGTCGAGGGTGCTGAGGGGTTGCTCCTCGGCTTGAGCGTCCCCGCTTCCGGTATCCTGCGCCGCCGCCCCCCAAGAGCTCCAACAAAGGGCGAAGACCAAGCCGCCGATGAACAGTCGGGAAAGGGCAGGAAGAAGGCGGGCTGGAAGCATAGATCGGGGTCCTCGCGAGTTCGAGCGTTGGAGCGTCATGTCAGCAGAGCATTATGTTACCCGCTGATCTTGACTACGGCGAGACCTTGGCGATGGTTTTTCGACACCGGTTTCAGAGGCTGCCGGAGAGGCGCTTGCGCTGGAGTCGGTAGAAGCTCTTCGGAGGGGGGATGGGACTCCCCCCAAAGAGTGGATATTGGCGGAACGGTTCGGAGAGAGGTCAGGGAACGGTGGCGCCCTGCACGGCGTCCCGCAGGTTCACGGCTCCATCTCCGTGGTAAGGGGAGTACATCCGCAAGCTGAACGGCGGTCCGCCCCCATACTTATAGCTGTTGACGCCGGTGATGAAGTTGGTAGAGCCACCGAACTTACTACGGTCCACGATCCAGGGCCCGCCGCTGGCACCGCCCGTATTGTCGCAACCGATGCCGATCGTGTTGGGGTCACCGGACCCGCCTGGCGGGTCGTCGTTGACCGCCCAAGCTGCGGCACAGATCTGCTGGCGGGCCCCGTCGAATTGCGGCCCTGGCGGAGTGGTGTTGAGATCCCGAGGCGCCGCAGGGTACCCGACGGCATGGAAATGTTGGCCCCGCGGGGCGTTGAACATAAAGCCGAGGAAGCCTACCTTGTCTCCTAGAAGACCGGGGCTTCCCAGTCCTCCGCGGTGGGCGACGATAGCCCCCATATCCCATTCGAACAGGCCGCTATTGGCCCAACCGGTGAGGGTCGAAAGCTGATAGGCCGCAAAGGTCCCGTTGTGGTGATTGCCGTTGGCATGTCCTGGTGCGAACAGCACATTGGTGTGGTAGCCAATTCCCGGGCTGTAGACACAGTGACCCGCGGTCCAGATCACTGCTCGATTGGCCGAGTTGATGCTGGCACCGGAGCAGACGAAATTGCCTTGTCCCGGAATGGTGAAATACAGCTTGCCCACGGCCATATGTGGTTGAAGCCGCTTGTACATGGAAATGGGATACAGCTGAAACCGGGTGTAAGAAAAGGGATAGGTACCAAACTCCGTTGGAGCGTCGAGCTCCGAGAAGCTGACCTCCTCCTCCAACGGCAAATCCCCCGGGAGGCCGCTGGAACCGACCAGACCGGTGATGGGCCCGGGGGCGGAGGCCTCAGTCTGACCCGACTCCCGAGCTTTCGAGGCAGGGTCGAGGGTGGGCATGGGCATGGGTTTGGCGCCGGCCAAGCGCTCCGGTGTCCAGTATTCGGTGATGGCTTCCGCAGATTGCCGATCAACCGGAGAGCTGCTGACGGCTTGGGCTGGGTCTTGGGCGCCGGCTGCTTGCGCCGTGATCAGGAGAAGAGCCAGGCAGAGTGCCAACAGATGGTTGGCGGAGAGTCGGAAAGAGCGGTGGAACCGGAATGTGCTCATGGAAACCTCCTTGGTGAGCGGTTCGTGGACCATGGTCCCGGTCATTCCAACGCTGGAGAGAATCACGTCCCCATGCACGAGGGCGAATCAAGAGACGAATACTCTAAGTATAACATGGTTAAATCGTATGCAAAATAATCGAGTCGGGGTCCTCGGCTTGGCCAGGGAGCGCGGACAAGCGACACGATGGGGGAAGCGGTCTGCAGACTTGTCAGGACGCCTTGCGGACCGGCGGGCTTGCGATCAGCCCGACAGATGCACGGCCAGGTTGCGCTGGCCGCTGCGGCGGCGGTGTTCCCAGACGAAGATGCCCTGCCAGGTGCCAAGGGCCAGGCGGCCGTCGAGGACCGGGATGGAGAGGGAGGTGGCGGTGAGGGCGGCCTTGATGTGGGAGGGCATGTCGTCGGGGCCCTCGAGGGTGTGGGTGTAGAGCGGGTCGTTCTCTTCCACCAGGCGATTGAGCCAATTCTCCAGATCCCGGCGGGCGGAGGGGTCGGCGTTCTCTTGGATGGTCAGGCTGGCGGAGGTGTGACGAATGAAGACGGTGCATAGGCCCTCGGGAACGCCGCTCTCCGCCACCACCTGCGCCACCTGGGGGGTGATCTCGTGGAGGCCTTGGCCGGGGATGGATACGGTCAGCTCTTGCACCATGGCATCGTCTCCTGAAGGACCATTCTCCTACCTACCAGCGGCGGCGAGGGTCGCGAGGCGGCACCTCGTGGGGAGGCGGCTCGAGATCGATGACCGGCGGTCCTTGGGGTCCGTACGGATAGGTGACCTGAGGGGCCGGAGGATGGCGCCGCAGGTAGGATCGAAGCCACAGCATACCAGCCACGAACCCCCCGATGTGAGCCCACCACGCGATGCCGGCGCCGCCGGAGGAGAGCAGGCTGGCGGTGCCGCTGAAGAGCTGGAGCAAAAACCACAGTCCGAGGAAGACGAAGGCCGGCAGCTCGACGAAAAGCGGGTAGAAGAAGATCGGCACGAGGGTCAGGACCCGCGAGGTGGGGTGGAGGAGGAAGTAGGCGCCGAGGACGCCGGCGATGGCTCCGGAGGCCCCCACCGCCGGGATCTGAGAGCTCCAATTGGTCAGAAAATGCAGCCCGCCGGCGGCGAAACCACAGCCCAGGTAGAAAGCCAAAAAGCGCGGGCGCCCCAGGCGGTCCTCCACGTTGTCGCCGAAGATCCACAGCATCCACAGATTGCCCACCAGGTGGAAGAGGTCGCCGTGGAGGAATTGGGTGGTGAGGAAGGGAACCAGGCTGAAGGGCAGCCCCACCTGTGCCGCCCAGGCGGCGTCGGTGAGGCGGGCGGGCACGATGCCATAGAGGTAGAAGAGCACCTCCGTCTGCTGTGGGCCGAGGCTGAGCTGGTAGAGGAAGACCAGCAGGTTGACGGCGATGAGCCCATAGGTCACCACCGGCGTGCGGCGGGTGGGGATGCTGTCGCGGATGGGAAACATGGTGGATGGCGGGGAAGGATGGCCTCCAGGGCACTCTAGCAGCTGGATGAGGGGCGCCCCTACCGGCTGGGTCCAGGTGGCTCCTTGCGCTGGGCGAGGTCGGGAATCGCCGCCAGCACGTGGCGCACCGCCGGGACTGACAGGCTGTTGCCCGCCAGCCGCCAGCCGTTGGCGGAGGAGAGCTGCGGCGGCAGGTGGAAGTCCGGTCCGAAGCCCAAGAGCCGCAGGACCTCCTGGGGCGAGAAGCGCCGTAGCGGCGGCAGCTCGCCCAAACTGCCGTCGGTGCTGACGCCCGTGCTGACGGTGGCGTTGTCGGTAGTCCTGGCGGCGGCGGGCTCCAGCTCCAGGTACGAGCCGCTGCGCACCG
>JAXHTF010000072.1 GCA_034211275.1 Acidobacteriota bacterium | reverse complement strand
CGGGCGTTGGTGTAGGAGCGGGTCTTGGGATCTCCGGCAGGGAGCCGGGTCAGGCGGCCACGGCGGGCAGCCCGATGGGGGCAGTATGGTCGAACGGGGCCAGGGTCTCCAGGCTCATGTACCCGCTAGGTCCTGGAGGGACGGGGAGATCGTCAGGCTCGAGGAGCCGGCGGGCAGGGGCGAGGTGGCTCGGAGAGTGTAGCCGTCGGGCTCTAGATTCCAGGTCAGTGGCTGCCCGTCCACCTGGATGGCGCCGGTGGTGGCTACATCCGGGCGCTCGGAGAATTGGATCTCCAAGTGACCTTCGTGGACGACCACTTCCTCCACCTTCGGCGGCGCGGTGTCGTGGAAGACGGCCGGCGTGCCGGCGCTGGCGTCCGGCCAGGAGAAGCTCAACGCGAAGTCCGACGCCGGCTCGTTGAGAAAGAGATCGGCTATGGCCTGGGAAGCCAAGTGCAGATCGACTGGAGTTCCTGCGGCGGGCTCGGTGTCCGGCGACAGCACCAGCCGGCGGCGGGCGAGGCGGCCCTGCGTCACCGGGCGCTCGGCGGTCGTTAGAGATATGGTGGAGCCTGCGGTCAGGTTGCCTATTCCACCGGAGGTCAAAGCACCTCCGCCCGGCGCTTCGGGCACGGTCAGCCGAATCTCCCCGGCAGCCAAGCCCTCCTCCAACCGCTCCGCCGAAACTTCCTCGGAGAACTCGACCCACAGCGCGCCATTCTCCACCCCTACCTGCACGACGGACGTCGGCGTCAGGTCTGCCCGCAGCCACTGCTCCGAGCCATAGGGGGAGTAGTACGCATCTCCGACCCGCTCGCCTCCGCTGCCGGAGAGCACCACCAGATTGCCGGTTTGGTCGTAGAGCGGCTGATAGAAGGACTCCAGAGAACCGTCACCGTCGAGGTCGGTCTCCAGGGCGACGATCTCGTCCAGGTTCCGGCCGAAGATCCGGCGCTGGTAGAGCTGGCCGTTGCGCTGCTCCTCCACCGACTGCCAAACCGACCACGCCGTCGTCTCCGACGGACCGCCCGGGAAGGTCTTGCCGACCCGGCGATTGAAGGTGTCGTAGCTGTAGGTCGCCAGAGTCGTGGAGGCCAAGTCTCGGACCTCGGTCAGGCGGTTGCGGAAGTCGTAGGCGAAGCGGAAGTCGCCTTTCCGCACCAGATTGCCGTTGGCGTCCCACTCCAGCACCTTGCCGTTCGCAGAGGCCGGGCGATTCCGCCCCGAGGAGTCCGGCGGCAGCTCCGTCACCGTTGCAGCGGACTGCGTGCGTTGACGTAGGGTCAGGTTCTGGGCCGGGTCGTAGCCGAAGTCGAAGGAGAACTCTTCGCCTACGGTCGCAGGAAGGAGTTCAGCAGTGTTGTTCGAGACCGTGGCCACAGCGTCCGCTCGCTGCAGGACCTGCGCCAGTCGACCGGCCGGGTCGTAGCGCATCTCGAAACCGGCTCCCCCGAGGTCGTCACGGGTCGTAGCGGTTCTGAGACCCCGCGGGCTCCAAGAATGACGTTCCCCCAGCAGCAGATCGCTGGAGGTAGTGAGAAAGCTGCTCTCGATCAGTCGCCGTGCACCGTCGTAGGAGAAGCTCCCATCGAGACCGTTGGCCAGGTTCTTCTGGGCTACCAGGTCCACCCCCCGGTAGCCATAAGTCGCCTGAGGCGTTACGGTTCCCCCGCTCTTCGGTCCCACGACCTGCAGGCGGTTCAAGGGGTCGGGGGTGCGGCCGAGGGTGAGGCCGGAGGGGTAGCTCAGCTCGACGGCATTGCCCACGGCGTCGCGCTGGTAGCCCACGGTGCCGGCGGGGCCGGTCTCGCTGAGCAGCCGGCCCAGGGAGTCGTAGGTCAGGGTCGTCGTCACCGTACCGTTGGGAGTCGGGCCACTGGTGGTCTGGACCAGGCGATTCAAGGCGTCGTAGGTGTAGGTTTCCGTCGTCGGGCCGAGGACTCCGGTGCCGAGGGCCACGGTGCGGGTGGTGAGGCGGCCGGCGGCGTCATGGCTTTGGGTGACCACGGTGCCGTTGGCGTCGGTGAGGGTCGCCAGCAGATCCGCACCCTCGTAGGTCATCTGCCGCTGGGTGAGATCCGGGTAGGTGACGGAGGTGACGCGGTCCAGAGCGTCGTACGCGTAGGTGGTGCGCTGGTCGAGGGCGTCCACGTAGCCCGTGCGCCGGCCGGCGGCGTCGTATTCGAGGATCTCGAGAATGCCTTCCGGCCGCTCCACCCGGGTCAGTCGATCCAGCCCGTCGTAGGTGAGACTGGTGGAGTAGCCCTCCGCATCCATCACCAGCCGCACCTGATCCCGCGCGTCGTAGGTGCTGCGGGTGCGGTTGTCCAGGCCGTCCCGGCCCTCGATGCGGCGGCCGGCGGCATCGTAGACGAAGTGATCCGTCACCACCTTCGGCGCCCCGTCAGGGACGGTCTCCCGACGGGTGACGGTGCGGGGATTACCGGCGGCATCGAGGGTCAGCTCGACGACGTTGCCGGCGGCGTCGGTGGTCGAGGTCAGGCGCTCGGCGGCATCGTAGGACCAGGAAGTCTCCCGGCCCAGAGAATCGAGGGTGGACACCAGGTGATCGGCGGCATCGTAGCCGTAGCGAGTCTCTACCACCTGGCGCCCGGAATAACCTTCGGAGGGAGTCCACAACGAGGCCTGCTCGATCTCCGGACGGCCCAGGGCGTCGTAGACCCACGCGGATTCCGTCAGCGGTTCCGCCGGGGTCCCGGGTGCCCAGCGGCGCTGTCGAGTAACCAGGCCGCCATCGTCGTAGCTCCAGGTGGCGCTGTTGCCCAGTGGATCTTGAGCCGTCGCCGGGCGGCCGTAGCCATCGTAGGCCTGCGCCCAGACTTCGGCGCGGGCATCGGTCACGGCGATCCGCCGGCGGTCCTCGTCGTAAGAGAAGCTCTCCTCCACTTGCTCGGCGGTTCCTTCGCCCCGCTGCACTCGCTCCAGAAGGTTGCGGGAATCGTAGTGGTAAACCGTCCGCTGCCCCTCTTCGGCCAGGTGGGCGACGAGGTTGAGAGCGGCGTCGTAGGCGAAGGTCTCCTCCACCTCCGGACCGCCGGGCTCGACCTCTCGACGACGACTCAGCACCTCTCCGAGGGATCCGTAAGCAAAGCTCTCCCGGGTCGCGCTCTCGCCGTCGAGGCCATAAGGCCGATGAATCTCCAGCACCTGGCCAGCGGCGTCGTGAAGCCAGCGCGTGGTGTAGCCGAGAGCCGGCTGAGAGGCGGCTCCCTCCTGAGTCCCGGAGGCAGCACGGGTCGACGCCACCAGCCAATCCGCCTCGTTCCACACGCGGGTATGACGGGCACCCCGGGGGCCCACGACCGCCGTGACCCGGCCCAGGGCGTCGGTCTCGTAACGAGTGATGAGGGCGAGACCGTCGGGGTCCGCCACCACCTCGGCGAGATAGCCGGCCTCGGGACCGCTTGGGTGATAGCCGAGGCGAGTGAGATTCCCCCTCGGATTGACGATCTCCAGCGGTTGACCGTGATCGTTGTAGACCACCGAGGTCACCCGCTCCACCGCCGACCCCACCGCCTGCCGCAGGCTGGTGACCAGGCCCCGGTGCCGCTGCCATTCGGTCACCGTGCCCCGCGGATCGGTGAGCCGCACGGGCTGGTGGGTGGCGGTCTCGTAGTCGATGCAGGTCAGCAGCTCCGAGCTCGAACCGTTGGCGCCGGCGGTGTTGCCGGGCTCGGGTAGCTGGCGAATCTGGGTGAGATCCCCCCGACCTCGCCGGCTCGTATCCGGGGCACCGCCCCCACAGGCGGTCTGATAGGTCCACTCGGTCACTCGGCCAAGAGGAGTGGTGCTGCGAACCGGCAGCCCCTCGCCGTCGTACTCCCAACTCCACGTCCGACTGGCGGCATCGAGATAGCTCACCGCCTGCCCGGAAGCGCTGTGAGTCCAGGTGGAGACATGCTGGCGACGATCCGTCACCGCCGCAGTACGAGCACCGAAGTCGTAGGCGATCTGCACCGGATCCCCGGCGAGGCGGTATTCGGTGACCTCGTCGGAGCGGCCGTCGCCGTCGGCATCCTCGAAGTCCACCTCCAGCCAGGTCTCCGCCCGCGGGTCGGTGTCCGAGGTCAAGTTGTCGCGAACGGTCAGGCGCGAGGCCAGGTCGCCGGTGCTCTGCTCATAGGAATAGGACACCGTGCGTCCGGAGGGGAAGAGAGCATCACCCACGGTGACCGCGGGCAGGGTCACGGTTTCCAGCCGGCCTTCGAGGTCGTAGTCGTAGCTCACCCGGCGGCCGGTGAAGTCTTCCAGCTCAGCCAGTCGGCCGGCGGCATCGTAGGTGAAGCGCAGGGTTCTGTCCAGGGAGTCCCGCACCCGCGCCAGCCGGCCCGCCAGGTCGTAGGTAAAAAGCATCTCGTTGCCGGTGTCGGAGCTCTCCTTCACCGCGTCCGCCAGGCGGACGAGACGGCCGTAGACGTCGAAGGTCTCCTGAGTGCCGTCGGCGTGGTGCAAGAGCCATCCCGAACCTGCTCCCGAACCTGCTCCCGAACCCAAGGCTTCGAGGGTGACGAACCAGCCCGGCGGCGACCGATAGCCGGCAGTGCCGTCGGAGCGAGTCTCGGGCTCGAAGGTCTCCCGACGGCCGCGGCCGTCGTAGAGCTCGACGCCGCCATCCGGCAGCTCCCGCAGCCGCCGGTGATAGGAATGCTCCCATCCCGGCCCCAGAGGACCGGCCCCGAGGGTTTGATTGCGGTAGGTGCGCACGAAGGAGAAGTCCAGGCCGCGGCCCGCCACCGAGAGGTCCACCGCCGTACGGGTCATTTCCCCCGAGTGGAGCAGGAGGCCGACATCGTCGCCGCCGGCGATGAGTGAAGGATTGCGCGAAGGTTCCTGGCGCAGCGACGGCGCCATCTCCCACCGCACGCTGGCCACCTCGATCTGCGCTGCGTCGAGACGCTGAGAACCGTAGACGACTTCCAGCGCCGAACGCAGAGCCGGCGACCAGCGCACCGCCAGACGGTCTCCGGAGAGCACCTCCCGGGCGGAGCCACCCACTCCCGCCGCCGTAGCGTCGCAGCGGCGGCAGGCGCTCGCTTCGGCGGCGGTGCGGCTGAAGCTCTGAGCTGCCCGCAGGTCCGCCAGCGCCACCACCTCGTCGGAGAGGTAGAGGTTGTAGCCATCCTCCCAGGGATCGTCCGCCAGGCGCCGCAGGACCAAGGCGTCCGCTCCCGAAAGGGCCGTGGGCGGCAGCCCCGCCAGCAGTGCAGGATCCCCGGCACCGGCCATCTCGAGACCGCCAGGGCCAAGGGCGAGCACCTCGACGGTGGTCTGGGGCCCGAGGCTTCCGGGCAACCGGGCGCGCACCCGGAACGAGGCAGGAAGCTCCCGGGCACCTTCCTGGGAAGTCTCTGCCTGCGAGGCTTCCAGTGCGGTGGGGACCCCCAGGGGCGCCAGCCGCGGGACCACCACAGCGGGGTCGTCGGCGCGCACCGCCTGGAGCTCGGGGCCGTCCAGCGCAACGCCGGTGAGCTCCTGGCTCTCACCACCGGCGAAGGCCAAACCCAACTCCGGCACCAGCAGCGCTGCGGCGTCGGTGCCGCCGCCCAGGAAGACGGTTTCCACGATGCGGTCATCGCGGCCGTCGCCGTCGGCATCCTGCAGGCCGACTCCGCCG
Source organism: Acidobacteriota bacterium (assembly GCA_034211275.1). Taxonomy (NCBI): domain Bacteria; kingdom Pseudomonadati; phylum Acidobacteriota; species Acidobacteriota bacterium. The sequence continues at coordinate 22,515 of JAXHTF010000072.1, read as the reverse complement.
GGGCGATGGAAGTCCACCACGTGCAGCGTGCCGCCGGTGGTGGAGACCAGGATCTGGCGCCGCAAGCGGTCCACCGAGGCCGCCGCAGGCTCGCCGGCGAGGGGAATGCGGGCCACCGTCCGCAGGTCGTCCCGATGAGTGGCGTCGAAAATCATCAGACCGCCGGTGAGGTGTGTGATGAGCAGGAAGTCGCGCTCCTCCACCGACTCCTCACTGCCGTCTCCGTCCCGGTCCACGGCCACCGGGTAGTTCTCCACCACCTCCAGACCCACCACCCGCCGGGAGCCTTCGATCTCCACGCACAGCTCGTTGAAGAAGGAGATCTGACCCGGATTCGTCACGTCGCTCTCCAACATCGCCAGGCCCCGGAAGCCCACCAACCCCGCCGCAACCAGCGGGTGGGGATCGCCGGCATCGGCGAGAGTGCCCAGATCCACCAGCGCGCTGCCCAAGCCTTCCACCGGCTGGCCGCAGAGTCGCAGATCCGGGTCGCCAACGCCGTCATACCAGCTCAGCACATCGGCGTTGGCGGGCAAGCCATCACCGTCCAGAGGGCTATCGGTCTCGCCGTAGAAGGTGTTGACGTCGGCCACCGCCACGCCGGCGCCGAGGATCCCCAAGTAGGCGAGGCTGCGGCGGTTGCGCAGAAGCTCCAGCCGGTCGCCTGCTAGGGCCTGGAGGGTCACGGCGAACGAGCCGTCCGCCGCCGCGTCGACCCGCTCCCAAGTGCCGGTGGTGAGGTTGCGTAGGGTCACCGGCAAGCCGGCGCGCAGGGCGTCGGGGTCGGCGGCCACGGTGATGTCGAGGCCGGGCCCCGGAACCGCCGGGCTGGAGGTCACGGAAAGCTCCGCCGGGGTGGCCTCGCCGGCGCGCCAGGTGTAGCGGTCGTCGTCGGAGAGAACCGCCAACTGCTGGGGAACCCCCGGTGGATAGGTCAACCCATCGCCACCGAGCCGATCGGAAACGAGAGTGCTGCCGCGGAAGGCGGCGGCGAAGCTGGAGGGGTCCCCCGGCACCAGGCGCAGGGGGTCGAGGATCTTCAGCTGCCCGGGGGACGCCACCCCACCACCGGCGGCGAAGACCCTGCCATGGGGATCCACGGCCACCGCCCGCACCGCATCACCGTAAGGGAAGGCGAAGGCTGCGCCGGCGGCGACATAGTTGACCAGCGCTCCGGGAGCGGACGCGTCCACCACCACCAGCCCCTGGTCCTCGGCGGCGACGAAGAGCAGGCTTCCGAGGCGGGCGATCTCGCTCACCTGGCTGACCTCGGGCAGGCCGGGGAGCACCAGGCTGCCGAGCACCTGGAAGGGCAAGGTGAGGCTCTCGCCCCAGCCGGCCTCTCCCGCTCTCGCCCCCAGCTCCGGCAGCAGATGCAGGGTGTAGTCGCCCACCGGCCAGCCGGCGGCGGGACGCAGGCGGAGGCTTCGTCCATCGCCCAAGGCCTCCACCTCAGCCGCGATGCGCCGGCCCTGATCATCCCGCACCTCGAGGCCGGCGTCTGCCTCCGCCACCGTGCGGTTGAAGCGCAGCAGCAGATGTTCCCGGGGAGCCAGCGAGCCCCCCACGGCGAGCACGAACTGCTCACCTCCGGTGGCGCTCAGGGAGAAGGCACCGGTTTCCGAGGCCTGCGCCGTCAAGCTCTGGCCGCCGTCGAGCTGAACCAGCCGAACCACCGCGAAGGGCGCCGCAGCTCCTTCCCCAGCGGTGAAGGTCACCGTGGCGCCGGCGATGGTCAGCTCCAGACCGGGCGCGAGGACTACCGCCTCCCCGTCCACCGGCGCCAGGCGCTCCAGGTCGACGGCGTGGAAGGCCAGAGGAGAGCCGCCCACCGGGGTCGCCGACGGTGGCGCCGGCAGAATCGAGGGGGGGAATTCCACCACCTCGCCGGGGGCGGGAGCCGTCAGGGTGTCCTGGTAGAAGCGATAGCCGGTGGCCAGCTCTCGGCCTTCCAGCGACAGTCCTTCCCCGCGCCGCCCCAGGAGCAGCACCGCGCCGGCGGAGAGCTGGCGGTAGAGGTCGCCATCCACCACCGCCGCCAGGCCCTCGATCTGAAGGTTGAGGAAGAAGGCTTCCAAGCCGCCGCCGGGGAACGGCAGAGCGACGAAGTCCAGGAGCGAGGCGGATTGACGCACGGTGTAGAGGCCGGAGCGCCAGAGGCCCGGCAGATAACGCCATCGATCTTCCGCCGTAGCCGGCTGGAAGAGGTTCTGGGCGGCGCCCAATGACTGCAGCGACAGCATCGCCGCCGAGCCCGACGCCGCCAAGCTCGACGCCGCCCAGCGCTCCTGGGCCCGCCGCTGCCAGAGTCCGGCTTGCTGGAGAGCAGCTTGGCCGGCGGCGAGCCGGTTGGTGAAGGTCCCACCGTCTCGCACCAGCAGATCCTGGAGCATCCAATGAGGGCGGTCCTGGATGCGTACGGTACGGGTGAGGAGCAGCTCGTCCGCCGTGGCGCCGGCGGGCTCGGGCAGAGTGATGAAGAGGGGCTGCAGGGCGGTGGCCCCTCCCAGGTCGAGGGAAAAGGCCGCCAGACTTTCGAAATCCGCCGGAGCCGGAGCCGGTGAGGCATCGGCGGCGAGGACCGCAGCGGTCACCACCGTGGGCTCGGAAAAAGTTCCCGCCTCGATCTCGACATCAAGATCCTCGAAGGTGGTAAAGCGCGCCTCCCCGGTGCCCACGAAGGCCCCCCGGCCGTCCCGGGTTTGGAACGGCGTGAGCAGCACTACGGTCTCGTTCACCCCGTCCGGCAGGACGTGCAGCAGCAGGGTGTCCTGGAGATCCGCTTCGATATCGAGGGTGAAGGAGCCGTCCGCCGCCGCGGTCACCGACGGCGTCGCCGCCAGCCGCGAGGTGTTCTCCACGAAGACCAGCGCTGTGGCGGGCACGGCTCCGGAGCGCCCCAACACCCGAGCCAGGCCGGCGCCGTCAGGTTCCAGCAGGTGGACTCGCCGCAGATCCAGCTGGGCGTTGGTCTCGATCTCCAGCACGGTGAAGGGCACCGTCACCGCCTGCGCCAGCCGATGGCCCTGGAGATCCCGCACGGCGGTGTTGATGCGCACCTCGTAACCCGCTCCCGGAATCAACGTCGTATCCGGAATCAAGCGCGCCAGCGTTCCCTGGAGCTCCACCACGGCGGGCACCGGCACGCCGTCCTGCAGCAGCTGCAAGCCCGCCGCCAGGGAGGCCGGAGCCACCGCCTCGGAGAAGCGCACCGTCGGCTCGATGCCCGGCGAGACGTCCTCCGCCCCCGCCGCCGGCACCGTCTCCAGCACCGCCGGTCCGGTAACCGCCACCTGCAGATCCACCGCCAGCCGCTCCCCCGCCGTGGCGGGGTGGGCTGCGGCGGTGCCCTGGTCCAGAGTCCGCAGGTCGAGGGCGAGGAGAGCCGTAGCTCCCAGCCCCGCCGGCAGCACGTAGGAGCCGTCCGCCGCCGAAATCTGCACCCACGGCGCGGTTTCGGCGCTCACCACCGCACCCTCCAAGGGCAGGCCGGCGGCGTCCAGCACCAGGCCGTGGAAGAAAGCCAGAGGAGCCAGCGGCGCTCCATCGAGCTGCACGAAGAGATAGAGACCGGCGCGGCGCACGGCAGGCCAGGGCAGTGGAGACGGGTCCGCCGGATCCGCCGCCGCGGTGGTCCAGCCTCCGGCAGTGGCGTCGAGAAGCGTCACCGGACGGTAGACGTCCCCGGAGGGCAGCCGGATCAGCTCCAGCAGCAATGCCTCGTCCCCCGGTGCCGGCGCCTGTCCCAGCTCCAGGCTCAAGCTCGCTGGGATGGTCAGCTCCGCGCCACCGAGATCCAGCTCCAGGGCTCCCAAGAAGAGAGTGCCGTCGGGGAGAGCCAGCGGCAGCTCCGCCCCCCCGCGGCGCTCGAGGGTCACCGCCGCCGGCTCCGCGAGGGCTCCCGCCGGCACGTCCACCCGATCCCCCTGGGCCGTCGACGCGGTGCCGCCGGCGGGGCCCAAGACGTCGCCGGCCACCAGCTCTCCGGCGTAGCGCCGTACTTCCACGCTCTCCACTCCGATCTCCAGGGGCAGCGAGCGGGCGGTGGCAGACGGCTGCAGCCGCCAGCGGGAGCGAGCCGACCCGGCGGAGTCGCGGAAGAGCACCAGATCCGCCTCGAAGGGAGCCGGGCGGCGCACGGTGCCGTCCAGCAGGGTCAGCTCCTCCCGCACCTCCAGGGTCAAAGGCGTGCCGCTGGGGACCTCCTCGGTCCAGCTGTAGGTCACCGTCGCCAGGCTGGTCTGGGCCGGCAAGACCACCGCCGGGGCAAAGTCCAGCTGGGCACCGGTGAGGGCGGTCCCGTCGGGAGCCGCCGCGGCGGGCAGGGCCGTGCCGAGGACCGGCGCCGGCGGTGCCGTGGAGCCACCGTCGGCCTCTACCGCCGCCCAGGCTCCCTCCTCCCCCACCGCCACCGTCACGCTGCCGCCGGCCACCGTCGCCGAGCCTTCTACCCGCCATTGCAGGGTTCCGAGGTCCAGGAAGACCACGGTGAGGGTGGCTCCGTCACCGCCCTCCACCGGCAGCTCCAGCGTGGCGTCGGCGCTCAAGGGCTCGCCGCCGAGATCTACCCAGGCGCCCCCCCGGGGGGACCAGCCGTAGGGTAGGAGCGCCGGCAGGGCCTGCTCTTCCAGACCGGTCACCGCCACCGGCGCCGCTTGGGCCAGGGCACCGGCAGGCAGATCGAGGCGGAGGCTCCCTTGGGCATCGCTCCAGGCTCCGCCGGCGGCGTCGAGCACCACCGCCTCGGCGGCGGGCTGAAGCCGGGCGTCGAAGATCTCCGCCCCTTCGCTGGCGGCGGAAGTGGCGCGCCGGAAGGCCGGGGTGTAGCCCGCCCGCAGCAGCAAGAGGTCGTGGCTGCCCGCCGGAACCGGCAGACTGAAGCGGCCGTCCTCGGCGGTGGTCTGCTCGGGCGCCGGCGCAGGATGGGGCACGCCGTCGGTAGTACTTACCAGCGCCGTCGCTCCGGCCAGGGGACGGCCGGTGGCGGCATCGAGAATGCGACCGGAGACGAAGCTGGAGCTGACCTCGCCGCCGAGGATCGCCGAGTAGGGATAGGCCAGGACGTTGCCCGCCAGGTCGAGGACCGTCGCCGCCACCGCCAGCCGCACGGGCTCCGCCGGCAAGGAGGCGTCGGCGATGAACAGAGCCCCGCCATAGCCTCCGCCGGAGGCGTGGGAGGGCGTCACGGTACCGGCCACAGCACCGGCGGCGGAGCTCACCGAGACGGCGCTGGACAGTCCCGCCCCTTCCACCACCTCGCTGAAGAGAATTTGCACCTCGTCCCCGGCCCGGCTGGCACCCACCACCCGCGGCGCCGTGCAGTCGTGCACCATCGGCACCGCCAGGACGGCGGAGCGATTGCCCGCCGCATCCATCGCCGTCAGCTCGAGGGGGTTGCTCTGCTCCGGCAGCAGCGACACCGCCACGGAGAAGCTGCCGTCGGTACCGGCGGTGACGGCGGCCTCGGCGGCACCACCGGCGACCTCCACCCGAGCCCCGGCCTCGGCGCTACCCTGGAGCTGGATCTGAGGGGCGCAGAGCGCAGCGGGAGGGGCGCCGGTGAGGCTCGGAGCCGCCGGGGCGGCCTCGTCGCCGGTGGTGAAGGTCAGCGTGCGGGGATCCGCCAGGCCATTGCCCGCCCGGTCGGTGAGCCCCGCAGCCGGCGTCCACTGCACCTCGGTGCCGGAAGGCAGCGGCGAGGAGGGACGCACAATGAGCACCGCCCCTTCCAGCGTACCCTCGGCGGCCAGGTCTTGCCCCTGGACGGTGCTCAGGCTCCAGGCATCGGCCGCCGTGACAGCCAGAGGCTCGGAGAAAGTGAATTCGAGGACCGCGTCTCCCGGCAGAGCCAGCGCGCCTTCCGCCGGATCCACCGTCACCAGCTCCGGCGCCTGCGTGTCGCGGTGGACCAGCCGGGTGTGAGCTCCCTGGTTGCCCACCGCGTCGACGGCGCGGGCGATGAGGCGATTTTCCCCCTCCACCAGCGGCACCGTGGCACTGAAGGCTGTCCCGTCGAGGGCGGCGGCGACGCCGTTGACAGTGACGACGATCCCCGGCTCCGAGGCCACCGTTCCGGTGACCGAGACGGTCTCCGTGGGCCAGAAACTACCCTCCAACGGCGTCTCGAGGGTGATCTCCGGCGCCTGGGCGTCGCGGATCACGGTCACCGCGGCGGTGGCGCTCCACCCCAGCGCATCCACGGCGGTGGCGGTGATCTCGTTGACCCCATCTGCCAGCGGCACCAGCGCCGACCAGCTGTCGCCGCTGAGGGTCGCCACCACGCCGTTGACGGTGACGGAGCCCGGATGGGCGTCGGCGAGGGTGCCGGAAATCCACCGCTGGGCCTCCGGAACCACCGTCCCCGGCGCCGGATCGGTGATGGCCACCGCCGGAGCCGTGGCATCCAGCACCACGGAGCGGCTGGCTTGGGAGGAGTTGCCCGCCGCGTCCGTCGCCACCGCCGTCAACACCGTCTCCCCCTCCGCCAGGGGAACTCCGCTCACCGCAAAGGTGCTGCCGGTGACCTGGGCCGCCAGGCCGTTGACCCGCACCTCCAAAAGGTGGGGATCGTGCACCGTGCCCACCACATCCACCGCCGCCTCGGCGTGTAGCGATGCCGCCGCCGGCTGTCCGATGCTCACCGCCGGCGCGCTGATGTCGATGCTGAAGGTGAGGTTGACGACGGTCTCGTTGCCGGCGTCGTCGACGGCGTTCACCGCCAGGCTGTGAGCCCCTTCGGCGGCGACCTCGGTGCCGGAGACGAAGCTCTGGCCGTCGAGGGTGAGGGTGACGGTGACCGGGGAAGCGTCGGTCACCGTCACCGCCGGAGTCACCGCCGTGGCGAAGAGCTCGCCGTCGGTCAGCGGCGCGCCGGCGTGCAGCACCTCCACCACCGGTGGATCCACGTCCTGCGCCAGCGCCGGAGTGGGCAACCAGCTCAAGGCCACCAGCAGAGCGATCCACAGTGCCGCCGCCCCCTGACCCCCTACCAGCCCGGCTCTCTTGCTCGATCCCGCGCCGGCCAAGGCCCGCTCCATTTCAAATCTGCTCATCACGCCAGGATCCTCTTCTCTGTTGTGCTGCTGGCCGTTCCACCCACCGCGCCGCTGCTCTTCCTGCCGCCTCGTCCTCAGCCAACTCATGGCCGCACCTCCTGAGCTCCAGCCTCGAGAACGCCGCCTTCGAGGATGATCTCGCCGGCCTCATAGAGATCGTCGATCTCCAGCCGCGCCCCGCCGCTCACCAGGATCTGATCGAATCGATAGACGCCCTCGAAGACGTCCCCCGCCTGCACCGCCCCGGCGGCCCCGCGGAGCAGCAACCGGCGCCGGTCCGCGCTCTGTTCGAGCACCGGATACTCCGTCGCCGCCACCCGCACCGCCATGCCCCACAAACCGAGATCGAAGCGATGGCCGGCATCCGCCGGCTCGATCCAGAGGTCGCCGGCATCTCCCCGGGGATCGTCGGCATCCACCGCGTAGACCTTCCCCACCACCCCGCGTCCGAGACGCGGCAGCGGGGTCGCCGCCACCGGCAGCTCCGCCTCCCCTGGACCTGTGGGCTGGCGCACCCACAACCGGCCCAGGCTCTCTCCGAGGCGCAGGTAGACGGTGCCGGGACCGGCGAAGCGCACCGGCGTGCCGTCGCACAGAGCCACCACACCACCGGCGGACCGAGTGCCCGCTTCGGCGTCGAAGGACCCTCGATGGCGAGTGGTCACGGCAATGCGGCCGCCGCCGCCGGCACCGCCAGCGGAGGAGTCACAGAGGCGAGAGGAACCGCCGGAGACATCGATGCGGCCGCGCCCCAGAAGACGCCGAGCCTCGATCCACACCGCCCCTCCGGCACCGGCGGCGACCTCACCGCCACCGTCGGCACCGCGGGCCAGCACCGCACCGTCGAGGACAACTCGCCGAGCGGCGATGAGGACGACGCCACCCCCGGCACCGGCTTGCCCCGAGGTGCTGCCGGCGGCACCGGGAAGCAGCGGTTCGAAGGGGCTGTCGTACGTCTCATCCCGCTGGCGGGCGAGCTCGTCGAAGCTTGGTCCGTCCGACGACGGTTCTTGGGGGGCCGCTCCGAGACCGCCATGGCCGCCGCCCCGAACCGACGTGGCCCCCGTCGAAGCCCCCGTCGAGGCTGCCGCCGCCCTCTCCCTCGACACCGCCGACTGATCGATGACGGCACCGCATTGAACCCGCAGCACGCCCTCGACGTCGATCTCCAGCCTCTGCCCCGGCTCCGCCTGGAGGCGAGCTCCCTGCAGCAGCCTCAGGCTCGCGGGCCGTAAGGTCTCCTGAGCGGTGAAGGTACCTTCGCCCAGGACGACGTCGGTACCGTCGATAGAGCCGTCCAATGTCTGCTCCCCACGAATCACCGAAGCTGCAACCACCCGCAGTCGCCGCTCGCTGGTGGTCTTCTGCCCCTCGAGGGGTTGCACATCCAGGTGCAGCAGCAGCTCGCCACCGGGCTCCAGCAGCTCCGCCGGCACCCATAGGATCTGGCGCTCACCCAGCTCGGAGTCCTCGGGCCACGCCAGGGCAGCTACTGGTTGGCCCGCTACCGTCAGCTCGACCCGCACGGCGCCGGCACCGGTCTTGACCACCGGTACTGCCAGCGGCACCCCCGCTTCGACCAGGTCCCCTTGGGCCGGGCAGGCACCGAAGACTGCCGCCTCGGGGCCTGAGCGCACGGCTCCGAGACCGTCATCGTCGACAATGGTTCCTGTCGCCGCCGCCTGGTCCAGTCGGCCGTAGTCGGGATCGGAGAGCTCGAGTAGGAGGTCCTCGTCCCCCTCGGCGTCTGTATCCCCCAGCACATCCACGGCGACGGTAGTCGACGTCACTCCCGCCGCCAGGGTCACTGTACCCGTCGCTCCCGTGTAGTCGGCTCCTTCCGTCGCCGTCCCCGAGACGGTGGCGAAGGTAGCGGATATCGCGGTATCCGAGGCGCAGCTGGAGCTCACCGGAAAGACCAACGAGGCGGTGCCAGCATCACCCTCCGGCACCGACGCCGCGCCCACGGAAAGCTCCGGCAAGAAGACCGGCCGCATCGACAAGCCATCGAAGTAGGCGTCGTTGTTGCTCCCCGCATAGCGCTTGGCCAGCAGCCGCACCCGCACCGTCGCAGTGCCCGGCGGCGGCACCCGACCGTCGGTGAGGGGGATCCACAATCCCCGGCCATCGAGATATCCCGAGTCATAGCTGGCGAGAACGTCCCCGGCAGCGTTGCGGTATTCGAGGATGATCCGCGGCGTATCCGCGGCGGAGCCCGTCGACGAGCTCACATGCCCCTCGAAGAGCACCTGCAGGCTCCCGTCGGCGATCTCGCCGGCGTAAGCGGCGAGGCTGACGTCCTGGCGCAGCTCGGCGAAGGAGATGGCACCGGGGAAGATGTAGTAGACGCCCTCGTAGGGCGGCGTAGCGCTGGTGCGGCGGATCCAGCCGCTGCCGGTGACCTCGACCCACCCCGGGAGATTGCCACCAACCATCTCGTCCTCGCCGCCGCCGTTGACCAGCAGCTCCGGGCCGAGGCAGCCGGTGACCTGGGTGTCGTCGTCGAGGATGGTGACGAGCCCGGAGGGCAGTACGGCCACGTCCGGATTCGCTGGAGCGAGGCCGAGACTGAAGGTTTCGTCTCCCTCGACCAGGCGGTCGTGGAGAATCCCCACGCTCACCGTCGCCTGAGGACTCACGGAGTCGAGAATCAGCTGTCCGGAGGCGGCCTGGAAGTCTTCCCCTGCTACCGCCGAGTCCCCAGCAAGGGCAGTGGCCTGGTAGTCCACGGTGACCGACGAGGAACCACCGCAACCGAGGGTGACCACCAAATCGGCGACTCCCGGAGCTCCCCCTTCATCGAAGCTGGTCCGTGTCGCGTACAGGTGGGGAAGCCCCAAAGCCACCAGGCTCAACGCGTCAAAGTAGGAGTCGTTCTGGGTGCCGAGGTTGCGATCCGCCAGCAGCCGGACCCGCGCCCAGCGGGTGCCGACGGGAGCCCGGCGGAAATCCTCCAGCAGCTGCCAGCCGGACCGCGCGTCCCGGTAGCCGGAGTCGTAGCTGCCCAGCAGATTCACGAACCCTGCGTCCCAATACTCCAGAATGATGCGCGGGCGATCCGGAGGAGAGGAGTTGTAGGAGCGCACGTAGCCCTGGAACTGAAGCTGTAGCTCCCCAGCATCGGCCACGGCCGCCAAGAGGGACAGATCGACATCCTGCCGTAGCTCGCCGAAGCTCACCCAGCCCGGGTAGTGATAGTAGGTCCCATCGAAGGGCGGCGTGCTGCCAGACTTCCGACCCCAATCGCCACCGCTCACGTCGACCCAACCGGCGACCCCGCCGTCCACCAGAGCTTCCTCGGCGTTGCCGTTGAACAGCAGGTTGGGGGTTGGGCAGCTGTTGGCCAATGTGTCGTCATCGGTGATGGTCACCGCCACTTCCGGAGACCAGGCCACCAAGCCCGAAGGCGGGATCAGCTGCAGGACGAAGCTCTCGTCCGCTTCCAGGAGCTCGTCCGGCAGCACCGGGATCTCCACTACCGCCTGGGTCTGTCCTACAGAGAAGGTCACGTAGTCGGAAAGGGCCGTGAAGTCCTGGCCGGCGGTGGCGCTGCCCGCTACGGTCGCAAATCCGACCACGACTTCTTCACTGGAGCCACAACTACGTTCCAGAGTGACCGCAGCGGTCACTGCCTGGTCATCGCCCTCTGTGACCACCACGGGTTCCGCCGAGAGATGCGGATGATCGAGCATGCGCAAGGAGACCGAGTCGTGGTAGCCGTCGTTCTGACTCCCGGTGGAGCTTCGCAGGCTGATCAGACGAATCCGCACCGTACGCGTACCCGGAGGAGCGAACCGCCACAGACTGAATTGTTGCCAGGCCGTCGAGTCTGTGTCCGGGCCGCGGTCGAAGGCAGCCAGCAGGGTGCCGTCCGCCGCCAGCGCCTCCACCAGGATCTGGGTGCCATCGGGATCGCTATGCCCGAAGGACCAAGAATAGGAAGTGAACAGGAGCGGCGCCGAACCGGCGTCGATGGCGCCGGAGTAGACCGAGACGTCTACATCCTGAATCAGCTCCGCCGTCGCCACATTGCCGGCGAAGAAGTAGGAATCCCCCTCGTGGGCCCGCGAGGCGTCGGTCCAATACCCCCAGGTAGTCCCTTGAGCCTCGGTCCAGCCGGGCACCTCCCCTCCCACCAAAGGCTCTTCGGCGCCGCCGTTGACCACCAGCTCCGGCCCCGTGCAGTGGGCACCGTCATCGTCCACCACCGTGATCGTCACCGCCGTGGTACTCAGTACCAAGCCGGCGGGGTTGGTGAACACCAGATCGAAGACCTCCTCCCCCTCCACCAAGGCGTCCCCGAAGACCGTCACCGGAAGGTGTTGGACCGTTTCTCCGGGAGCGAAGGTCACCGTACCGGCACCGGCCTGGAAGTCCTCGCCGGCCAGCGCGGACCCATCCACAAAGCTCCAATCTGCACTGATCGGCACGTCCGCCGGCTGATCCAAATGAAGAGCCAGGCGGGTGACCACACTCCCCGTGTCCGTCTCCACGAGGGTCCGATCTGTCGCCGACAAAACCGGCAGATCACCCGCACCCGCCGGCTCGACGGTGAGATCAAAGCCCGAGGTGGCGAGGTTGGCGTTGGCGTCGCTGGCCTCTACCTCCAGCGGCAGGACCGTGGAAGCCATCACCTCCGGCGCCGTCACGGTCCACTCATAGGGCGCCGTGGTGTCCACCAATTCCTGCCCGTCCCAGCGCAGCAGGAGCTGCTCCACGGCGGTGTCGTCGCTGGCGGTGACAGTGACCTGGAAGGCCTCCCCGGAAGCGAAGACATCCCCCGTTGCCGGAGCGGTCACCGTCACCTGGGGCGGCTGGAGGTCGTAGAGCTCCACCGAGGAGTTGGAGTCCACCACCCATTGAGCCACCTCGCTGCCGTCCTCGAAGCGCAGTTGCGCGCCGCCGGCCACCTGAACCTCATCGAATTTGTATATCCCGACGTAGGCATCCCCCACCGCCACCGCTGCCGCGGCGCCTTCCAGCAAGAGCCCCCGGCGATCCGCCGCCTCCTCCATCACCCGGTAGCCGACTCCGCCGATGCGCACCCACATGCCCTCGACGCCGAGGCTGTGGAGCTTGGCCGGATCCTCGGGCTCGATCCACAGATCCGACCCCGCCGGCGTCGCCGTCCCCACCACGCCCTTGCCGATGGCGGGAAGCACGGTGACCGAAATCGGCTCGCTGCCCGCCAGATTCTCTAGATCGACCCGCAGATCACCATAGGTATGGGCCGGAGTCTTGACGAAGAGAGTGCCCGAGCCGCCCCAGCCCCCGGCGTCTTCTCGATGCCCCCCATTGGCAAATACTTGGGCCGCCGGATCGAAGCCCAGGATCTGATCCGCGTAGAGGGCGACACGGCCTCCGCCGCCGCTACCCGAACCGCCGAAGCATTCCTTGTGCCGACCACCGACGGCGCGCATCAAGCCAGCCCCTCGAAGAACAGCGGTGTCGACGAAGATCGTGCCACCGGCCCCGGCGGACATGAAGCAACCGTTGGCGCCGCTGGCATCGAGAGTGCCGTCCAGAACCAACTCTCCGGCTTCGATGACGATGATCCCGCCCCCCGGGCTGCCGATGCCCATATCGGGAGTCGACCCGATGTGGGAGCCACCAGCCCCCGCAAAGCGTGGGTAGTAGACGCTGTCGTAGACCTCGCCGACGGGGCCGGAACCGCTCCAGCGAGTGCCGCGGCCACCGTGGCTGCCGCCGTATTTGGGGCCCGAACCCTGCACTCCCGGTGGGGCGAAGCCCTCGAAATGACTCTCGGTTCCGCCGTCGTAGCCGAGCCCATAGGTGTAGACCGTGGCTCCTTCTTGCACCGTCAGCGTGCCGCTGACCTGGAAGCGCAGCTCACCGCCACTGGCGGGCTGGACCAACGAACCACTGCGGATCTCTACCTCGTCGGCGACGACGTCGCCGGTCACCAGCACCTCTCCGTCGAAGGTCATCTTGTCGGCGAGCATGGGATCCTGACCGGTGACGCGGGCGCCCCGCAGCAGCCGTACTTCGTCGAAGCGGTACTCCCCCTGGTAGCTGGCGGCGGCGGAAGCGCTGGCGGCATCGGCCAGCAGCACCCGCCCCAGATGACCTTCCAGCCCGGCGACCCGGAAGCTTCCCAAAGTCTGGGACTGGCCGTCCAGGAGGGTCATCCAGGCGCCATGCCAGCGAGTCGGAAAGCCTCCAGCGGTGGTCACCCACAGATCCGCCCCGGCCACCTCGGTGGCGCTGACGGCGCCACTGCCCAGGAGCGGTAGCTCCGTGCTCGGCGCCGGCAGCTCAGCGCCCTGGTCGTCGGTGCCGCGATCGAGGATCAGCACGCCGTGATCCTGCCCGGGTAGCTGCAGCAGCAGGGTGCCGGGAGCTGCGTAGTACTCGCCGGTAGCCGTCAGCAGTCCAAGATGTCCGCCGAGGACCGAGACTTGGGCCTCCGGATCGAAGCCGTCCAGGACTTGAGCGCGCAGGGAAACCCGCCCTCCGCCACCGGATCCCACCTCGATGAAGCAGGCGATGTGCCGCCCGCCCAACGCCTCGATGGAACCGGCGCCGCGCACCGTCCCTGCCTCGACCTGAATGCTGCCGCCGGCCCCGGCGGCGCCCCAACACACGTTCTGGGCGTTGGCCAATAGATCGCCTTCCAGCTCCAATACCCCAGCGGACACTCGCAGCACTCCGCCGCCGGGATAGCCGGAGCCGGAGCCCCCGCCGCCGGGTAGCTGGGGATAGAAGAGGCTGTCGTAGACATCCCCCGGCGGACCGGGGCGGAAGTACTGGCGACCGCGGCCGCCATGACTGCCGCCATAGTCGACACCGGCGGGCTGCACCGCCGGCGGCGCACCACCGACCGCGTCATTGTCCGCTCCTCCGGGATAGCCCAGGTTGGAGACGTCGATGCGGCCGCTGGCCTCCACGCGCAAAGTGCCGGAGACGGTCACTTCCAGCTCGCTGCCGCTGAGGGGCCCGCTGAGGGGCCCGCTGAGGGGTTCGATGAGCGCCTGAGACTCCACCGTGGCACCCGCTGCGGAGACCACCAGCGCCTGCACCACCGCTCCCGGCTCCAAGAGCAGCGTCTGGCCCGTCACCTGGGGCGCGGCGAGCCGCGCCTGCCGCTCCAAATGAACGGTGCCCGCCGGATCCACCGCGGTGACCAGATCAGCCTGGGCGCTGCCGGCGATGGAAAGCTCGCCGGCAGCCAGGTGATCCACGGCCACGGAGGTTCCGCATTGCAGCCGCAACAGACCCGTGACGGCCACACCGGGATCCCCACTGGTGGTGTCCGGGACCTCCAGGCCGGCTCCCCGCACCACGTGCAGATGGCCGACGTCGAGCTCCTCACGCAACAGGAAGGTGCCTTCCGCCAGCACCAATTCCTGGCCGGCGTACTCGTCGAAGAGGCTCCGCGCCCCCACCAGCACCGTGCCCAGCGGCACCGAGACGGTGACCTCTTGGAAGCCGACATTGCCGGCGAAGTCCCGAGCCTGGAGCCGAATCAGGAAGGAATCTCCGGGCTCGGCGTCCACCGGCGGCCGCCACAGGAAGACCTGCGCATCCTCCGACTGATGGATGGGAGCCAGGTGCTCCATCTCGACGCCGTCCACCAGAAAGGCCAGACTCTCCAGGTTTTGATCATCGGCGGCAAAGAGCCGGAATTCGGCGTCGATATTCGGCAGCACGACGTCGCCCTCGCGCAGGCAAGCCGTATCGACCTCCGGCACCACCCCGTTGACCAGCGGCGAAACCTCCACGTCCCGGGTGGTGGTGGCGGTGTTGCCGTGGACGTCGGTGACCTGGATGTCGATGGTCAGGGTCTCGACGGTGCTCACCACCGGCGCCAGCAGGGTCAGGTCCCAGGGCTCGGTGGTGTCGGTGAACTCCCAGCCGCCGAGGGTCGCCCGCACCTCGGCCACGCCGTGGAGATCGGTGGCGGTCACCGACAGGGGCACGTCGTCACCGGCGGTGAAGGCGGTGCCCGCGGGGAAGGTGACGCCGGTGATCGCCGGCGGCACGGTATCGAGGCTCCAGAAAGTGGTACTCACCGGCTGGCTCATGGTGTTGCCGCTGCCGTCCTGCACTCCCTGCACCGTCAGCTGGTACTGGCGGTCCGTGGCCAGCCCACCCACCGGCGTCAGCACCACCTCCCGCTCGCCGGGCTCGAGGACGAAGGTGGTCCCCACGCCCTGGCCCTGGGTCAGGTCGTTGAGCTGGAAGACGCCGCCGGAGACCGAAGCCGGGGCCAGAGGCTCGCTGAAGGTCACCCGCAGGTTGGCGTCCACCGGAATCTGCTTCTCACCGTCCCGGGGCAGCACCTCGAGGACCGTCGGCGGCACCACGTCGACGGTGTAGAAGACGGTGCGCACCTTCTCGAAGAGTTTGCGGCCGGCGAGATCCACCGCGTCCTGCACCGTCACCTCGTAGCCCTGGAAGCTCGCCAGGCCGCCGTTGGGGGTGAGCACCACCGTGCGGTCGCCGTCGGCCCAGGTGACGCTATAGCCCACCGAGCCGCCGGAGAGCTTGCGGAAGCGGAACCACGAGCTGGAGTAGCGATCCCGGTCCAGGGGCTCGTTGAAGTTCACCGTCACCGTCGCCGCCAGCGCCACGTTGCGGGTGCCGGGGGCGGGGGTCAGGGTCTCCACGTAGGGGTCGTAGTCGTCGAGGATCAAAGTCCCCAAGTCGACGATCTCACCGTCGAAGGACAGGCTCCCCGCCGCTTCCGCCAGCCCCGGGCCGAGATATTCCTGGACGAAGAGGCTGAAACCGCCCAGGGGCACCGAGGAAAACTCGAAGTCGCCGTTCTCGTCGGTCTGGGAGCGCAGGGTCTTGGAGCCCTGGACCAGCCCCGTCCGGGCCTCCACCGCCGGGGTCACGCCGTCCGAAAGCAGCACCCGGCCGATGACCGTCGCCGAGTCCTGGAGCTGCACCGTCAAATCCACCTGTTCGTCCTCGAGGGTCAGCTCGCCGGCGGCGGAGCCTCGGAGGCCGGTCACCGGATGGGTAGCGTAGACGCTCACGGAGCCGGCGCCGATGCCGGTGAAGACGGCGGTGCCGTCCCCGGCGGTGCTGGCCCCGAGACGCTGGAGGGGATAGAAGCCGGTGTTGGTCAGCTGCACGTCCGCCCCAGCCACCGGGGCTCCCTGACTGTCCACCACGGTCACCATCGCCGATCCGATGGGCACCATCTGAAGATCGACGGTGAGCTCCGCCCCCTCGCCGCCGGTGAGCTCTCCCGTCGCCACCGCCCGGTGATCGCCCCCCACTTCTCGGGCACTGAGACGGAAGTCCCGGCCGTTGATCACCCCGTCGAAGGCGAAGGGATTGTCGAGGCTGGCGCCGATCACCTGGCCGTCCTGTTCCAGCAGCACGTTGGCGTTGGGGAAGAGTCCCGCAGCCGCTCCCTCGGGATTGAGCACCGAGCCCAGCACCCGACCGCTGGCTTCGAGCTCCAGATCCACCGTCACCCGCTCCCCCTCCTGCAGGATCTGGCCGGAGCCGGAAGCCCGGCGGCGCCCCTCGGGCTCGCGGGTGGAGAGGGAGAAAGTTCCTTCCGGAATCCCCAGGAACTCGAAGTAGCCGTCCACGTCGGTGCTGCTGTAGGTGGTCAGATCCACCTGGGAATCGGTCTTCAGCTTGATGGTGGCCCCCGGGACCGGCGCTCCCGCGAAGCCGCCGGCGGCGGGCTCGGTGAGATGGCCGTCCACCTCGCCGCGCACTTCCAGCGGGATCTCCACGTCCAGCACGTGGTTGTTGTGCTCCAGCTGCAGGCCGTCGAGGGCGCCGTGGCGGCCGGTGGTGGGGTCGAAGACCCACACCCGGTAGAGGGCCATGGGCAGCAGCCGGAAGCGGAAGCGGCCGTCGCCGTCGGCGGTGACCCGGTCGAAGCGCCCGCCGCCCCAGCGATAGAGGGTGACCGTCGCCGTCGGCACCGGCTGTCCGTCCACCGGGCTGATCACCGTGCCGACGATCTCGCCGGTGGCCTCCAGGGAGATCAGGCTGTAGACCTCCTCGCCCTCGTCGACGAGGTCGGCGCGGACCCGGCCTCCCAGTCCGCCCAAGCTGGGAGCCTTGGCGGAGACCGACAGCCGACCGGCGAAGACGTTGGTGAAGCTGAACTGCCCGTCGCCGTCGGCGTTGCCGTAGAGGGTGCGGTGAGGATAGGAAGCCTCCCGCAGGGTCACCGCCGCCCCGGGCACCGGATAGCCGTCGGCGTCCTCGACGAAACCGCTCACCGTACCCTGGCGGGGCAGGACTATCTCCACGTCCAACTCCTCCCCGAATTTGGCGAAGCGCACCCACACCCGCGCCTTGCGGAACACCGCCCCCTGCTCCACCTCGGCGTCGATGGGAAAGCGGCTCGCCGACGGCGGCACCAGCTCGAAGCTGAAGGTGCCCTCGGCGCCGGTGGTCAGCTCGTAGTCGGAGAAGGAGGGATGGCGCAGCCGGACCCGAGCTCCCGAAACCGGCGTCACCCCGTCCCAGTCGAGGACCGTGCCTCGGATGGTGCCGTTGCGCTGGAAGAGCACGTCCCGCTCCACCACTTCACCGTGATAGACCAGCTCGCCGCGCAGGGTCTTCTCGCCGTGGAAGGCGTTGGAGACGGTGAGCTGATAGGGCCCCGCCAGCACGTCGGGGATCTCGAAGCTGCCGTCCTCCGCCGTCTCCAGGGTCCGGGGCACCCAATCGAGACCCACCACCCCGTTCTGCACCACCGTGGTGCGATAGGTCACCAGCGAGCGCACGCCGAGGGTCTGGCCGTCCTCGTTGACCGCCCGCACCGTGCCCCGGATAGTGCCCTTTTTGAACTGGATGCGCACGAAGGGGGTCTCCCCCTCGAAACGGATGGTGGTGCGTTTCACCGCACCGTCGGAGCCGCGGTAGGCGAAGAGGGTGTAGCTGCCGGGTCCGAGGTCCGGCAGCACGAAGCGGCCGGAGGCGTCGGTGAAGGCCTCCCGGTACCAGCGGTCACCGCCGGCACTGATGTGGATGAAGGCGCCGGCCACCGGGTTGCCGGCGTAGTCCACCACCTCGCCGGCGATGCCGCTGCCCGCCAGATCGTCGACGAAGTAGAGGTCGCGGGTGACCACCGAGCCGTCCCCATTCACCGTCACCTGGGCCGAGGTCTGCTCCTGGTGCTCCAGGTCCGCCGCCAGGATCTTGCGGTTGCCGGCGAAGACGTCCTCCAGCCGGTAGAAGCCGGTGGCGTCGGTGGCGGTGTTGAAGGGGGTACCGCTGACCCACACCACCACCCCCACCACCGGCACCACTGTGCCGTCCACCTGCCGGCGGTAGACGTGCCCCTCCACCCCGCCGCGGTCGTCCCGCAGCAGCAGGTCGACGGAGTTCACCTGATCCGGCTGGATATCGAAGAAAACCTGGGTGCCGCGGCGTCCGGTCTCCCCGTCGAAGGCCTCGATCTCCCCCTGCCCCGCCGGCACGGTGCCGAAATCGAAGCTGCCGTCGCCGTCGCTGCGCCGCACTCCCACCAGGTCGCCGTCGACGTAGAGGGCCACATAGGCGTTGAACACCGGCGTGGTGCCGTCGGTCTCCAGGACCTGGCCCCGAACGTCGCCGGTGGCGGTATCCGGGGAGCGCCGGACGATGATCAAATCCCGCTGCACCACCGCTCCGGCGGTGGGAATCTCCACCGTCTGGAAGACGTAGCTGCCGTCCTCGTCGCTGGCGGTGAGGGTGACCGTACCCACCGGCACGTCCCCCACCTCAAAGCTGCCGTCGTCGGCCACCACCGCCTCCCGCCCCTCGGCGAAGACCGGGCTGCTGGCCAGCACCCGCAGCCGCGGCGGCACCGAGCCGTCCTCGTAACGCACCTGACCCCGGATGGTGCCGCGGCCCAGCATGCGTACGTCCAGCTGCACCGTCTGGCCGATGAAGCGCACCCGATTGGTGGCGCTGCCGTGCTTGCCACTGGCGGGGTCCCGAGCCTCCACGGTGTAGACGTCGCCGCAGGCCGTCTGGCGCACGTAGTCGAAGAAGAAACGGCCGGACGCGTCCGCCTGCACCGCCGCGGTGCGGTGGCGCTTACACTGGCTGAGCAGGCAGTAATGGCAGAGGTCGGTCTCGTAGAGGTCGACCCGGGCGAAGGGCGCCGGCTGGCCGTCGGGGCCGTAGACGGTGCCCTCCACCAGGGTGCCGGGAGAGGTCACGGTGGTGGTCACCGGCACCGTCTCCAGCACCGCTGGACCGCCGCCGCTAGTGGCCGCGGTTGCGGCGACGCCATCCACCGTCAGCTGGTGGGAAGCGTAGGGGCTCAAGGGGTTGTTGAACACCACCTGCACGATGCGCGTGTTGCGCAAGCCGGCGAAGGGATTCTCGGCGACGGTCTGGAAGAGGTTGGCTAGATCCGCCTCCGCCTGTACCAGGCCGCCGTTGGAGATCTTGCCGGGAATGCGGAAGCGCTGAGGATCCGGCGGCAGCAAGGTGGCGAGGTCGACGTCGCGACTGAACAGAACGTCCACCACGTGGCCGGCGGGATCCGCCTCGGCGTTCTGCACCGCCGCCAGCACCTCGAAGGGGCGCTGGGAGATCGTCGCGGCGGTGGCTGGGACCTGGGTCTCGAAGATGCCGTCGCCATCGGCATCCACCTGCAGGGCAGGGCTGCCGGCGGTTTCCTCCAGCACCACCTCGGCGACGCCGTCAGCACCGAGGGTGACGGCGCTCCAGGACAACCGCCGGAGCCCGCCGGAGCCATCCGGCACCCACGCCCGCAGACCGCCGCTGCCGCCGGTAGGGGCGCGCAGCCGGAGGGTGTAGCCGCCGGTCTCCGGCGACGCTAGCAGCGCTAGCTCACCACCCCCCAGGTCGTAGAGATCGGCGAAGGGCAGTTCTCGCTGCCGCTGGGGATCGAGGCCGGAGCCTGCCAGGCTCTTGCCGGTGCTGCGGCTGAGCACTTCCAGGGTCGCGGCGCCGGTGGCCAAGGCCAGCCGCGGAGCTCCCAGGAAAGCTGTGGCGGCGGCGAAGCGGTCGGCAGCGGCCTGCGGCGAGGTGGCCGCCGCCTCCTGGGCGAAGACGTCGTCCAGAGCATCCGCCAGACGTCCACCGCGCTGGGTGACGCGGCGTAGCTGATCCCATTCCCAATCCTGCTGGCGGGCGCCGGTCCACTCCGCCGCCAGCACCGCCAGAGCATCGAAGGCCTCCTCGCCGAGGCGCCGGTGGCGTCCCGCCTGGGCCAGCCAGTAGACCTTCTCGTCGATGCTCTCCCGGCCCACCCGCGGCAGGTCGCTGTCGAGGAGCGACGGCGGGGCGGTGGCGAGAGAGAAGCCCAGTCCCACCAGCCCCAGAGCGTGACGGCGAACCTCCTCCGGCAGATCCTCCGTGGCCCGCGGCAGGATGATGGAGGTCGGTGAGAGGGGAATCCCCGCATCCCCCACTCCCACCGTCAGCTCGAAGGTGGGATCGAGGGCGCTGCCGTTGCGCGACGAGGTCGCCACTACCCGCCCGCTGCGCCGGGAGAGCAGCCGAAAATCCACCACCTCCGATTCCCCCGGTTCCAGGGTCGGAATCGTCTGGGAGGCCGAGCCCACCACCTCGACGCCGGAGAGCTGGGATGCGGGCAGGGTGAGGGTGACCAGATTGACCGGCGCGTTGGAGGTGTTGGAGACGGTGAGCAGCAGGGAGTATTCCTCGTCCGTGCTCACCACCTCCGGGTGGGTGAGAGTGAGCCCCAGGGTGGCGTCGCGCACCAGCACCGCCCCCCGGGCCCGGCCCGTCAGACGGCGCACCTGCCCCCCCGGCAGACCGTCCAGAACCCCTTCCAGCTGGAACTCGACGATGTGGGTTCCCTCCGCCAGGCCCTCCGTCACCACCTCCGCCTGGCCGGTGGATTGGGCGACCAGGAAACGGACGTCGTCGGCGGTGCCGAGCTCGCCGTCACTCCCCGGCACCCGCACCGGGATGGGCACCCCCAAGGGCGTCGGCGGCTCGGTCTGCGCCTGGCGGAGCGCCGGCGGCAGGATCACCTTGGCGGTGAGGTCCCGGATCACCAGGGCGTCGCCGTCGGGAGCGTCGTTCTTGGCGAAGAGCACCACCGAGAAGAATTGATGCAGCAGAGACACGTCGGTGGGAAAGAGGATCACCCCGGGCAGGCTCACCCGGTCCTCCACCCGGCAGCCGCCGACCTCGGTACAGCCGCCGTTGGCGACGGCGCCGGAGTCCGCGCTCTCGGTCTCCAGCTCGAGGGTGAAGGGAGCCAGCTGGGGCGGCTGGAAGCGCTCTGCCACGGTGCCCCGGCCCCCGCCGGAAACGGGCCGGCCGGGGACCAGCCGCAGCGGATCTCCGGGCCCCACGGGATTGAAGATCACCGGCAGGTTGTAGTCCACCACCTCCCCGTCGACGGCGAAGCCGAAGGTGAAGTTGAAGGCCCGGAAGCTGTCCTCGTCGAGGGCGATACCGCGACTCTGGATCTCGTCCAGGGTCAGGGGCCGGGAGCTCACCCGGGTCACCAGGACCTGGGTCACCAACACCCCGGCGGAGCGCGGCTCGGCGTAGGCCAGCAGCTCCTCCCCTTGGACCAATCGGATGTCCTGGAGCTGGTATTGCCCCTTGAGGCTCAGGCGCGGGATGCGAAACGGCTCCCCCGGGGTGGTCTCCAGCGGCAGGACCCCGTCGATCTCCGGTCCGGCAAGCTCCGCCAACACCCGCAAACCCCCGGGCATCTGCCCGAGGGCGGGATCGAAACCCAGGAGCTCGGTCTCGACGATGGTGGGCGTGTTGAACGGCACCGTCTGGCTTTCCGGCGAAACCGCCAGGCGCGCCCCGGCGATGGTCAACTGACCGCTGCCGAGCACCTCCTGAGCCAAGACCGGGTAGCCTCCGGCGACGAAGCCCAGCCAAAGCAGGCAACCGAAGACAAAACTTCCCCCCACCAGCGATCTACGGGTGTTCAAAAGGCGCACCTCGAGGGTCTACCGTTCCATGCCTCGAAGGCATGAAACTCGACACTTCTTCTGTGTAGGGATCCAGCGCGGAAGAGCGCTGTGAGGACCTACGATTTTCCAGCGGATCGAAAGTTTCGCCGCCGATGAATGTCTCGCAGGCGTTAAGCGTATCGGGCTCTACCGATCAAACGCAAGGAAAAATCTGCGCCAGGGAATGATTTATCAATTCATCTCAAAGATGAATTGATATCCGCAAGGTTCGCCGGGGACTCGGTCAGCGGCCGGACGACTCGAACACCCTAGATCGACGATCTCATAGTCAAAAGAGGAAACTTCTAACCGAAAGAAAGATCTTTCAGGCTCCCTCCGACCCCGGCGCCCCCTGCAAGGGGTTCCTTACTTATGTCGTAAAAAATCCAGAAATCTGGGCTTTCTATGACTTATTCTCGCAGGCCCCCTAGGAGCTTGCTGAAAAAGTCAGTCGCAAGCGAGAACGAGAAATTTTCGAGCAGAATCAAGGCGGAGAACCGCAGGCGATTCGGGAATCGTCGAGGTTCGACAACGAAGATTCGGCCGAA
>JAXHTF010000071.1 GCA_034211275.1 Acidobacteriota bacterium | reverse complement strand
GAGCGGGACGGTGGCCCCCTTTTCGTTTCCGCCCCCGGGGGGGCGATCCCCAACCCCGGTGGAGGCATCACCTCAACCCACCCTAATCCGCGGGTCAGCAAGGGGACCTTCGTGGGGGGGTTGGAGGATGTCTTCGCCGGGGGATTCTTACCTCAACACCCCGGAAAAACCGCACTCCATCCCGAGCAATCCCCGGTCTCGAACCCGTCGGTGAAGAACGGCTCACGGCACGTGGCCGGCACCGCGAAGCCGTTGGTGACCTGGGTGGATTGGGGGGAGGGAGAGATGGCGTCGGTGCCCATGCCGACGGTGGCGAAGGCTTCCCAGAGGGGGCAGACGTCCGCCGGGTCGGCCAGCTGGGCGGCGGCGAGGAGGGCATTGCGGGCGTCGAGAAAGGACGGGTTGCACGGGGCCAGCTGGAGCCCTGTGATCATGTAGGAAAGGATGCGCTGGTTGCCGGCACCGCCGTTGGGGTCTTCGAGGTCGGGATCGAAACCGTGGAGGTCGATGAGCGCCCAGGTGGCATGCCATAGCCCCTGAGCCCACACCGCACCGATGGCGAAGGAGTTGCCGGCGGTGATGATGGTCTCGTAGGTCCAATCGTTGATCGCCGGATCGGTGCTGTAGGGAGCGCCGCGGGCGCCGGGACCGTCCGTTGGCTGGCCGAGGAAATAGGTGGCATAAGGCCGCGGGTCGGTGCCGGCGTCACCGGGCTCGATGGTGAAGAGCAGGCCGAGGTAGTCCGCCCAACCCTCCACCGGATTCTGCAGATTCAGATAACAGCTGGCATTGGACGGCCCGCCGAGGAGCCGATGGACCAGCGCGTGGCCAGCGAGGTGCAGCATGGCGACGCTGTCGTGGGCCGTGTCCCGGGTGACGCCTCCGACGGTGCAGGGAGAGAGGATCAACGACCCCGAGGCACCGTCCGGCGGAATGGAGACACTGGCGGCGCAGCTGGCGTCATAGCGGAAGCGCACGCTCAGAGGATCGCCGCCGACGCCCCCTTCCCCGTAGTCGTTGACCTGAAAATTCCCTGCCGGCGAAGTAAAGCCGTGGCGGTAGGTGACGTCGTGGAAGAGGTTGTACCAATAGAAAGCGTTGGTCTGGGAGGCGGCGGTGTAGGTTTCCGGCAGCTGGGTCAAATCGAGGGGAAAGTTGCACTCCAAGTCCGCACCGCAGTCGGGGACGGGAAGCGGCGGATTGCTGTCCTGGCTGAAGACCAGCACATTGTTGCCCTCGAGGGTGGTGTGCTCCGCCCCCGCCATGCCGTCGGTATCGTGCCAGCCGAAAGGCGAGGCCAAGGGGTCTGCCGGGGCCACCACCGTCAGCCGCCCGTCCGCCGGAGGCAGCGGTGTGGTGTGGTTGGGGCTTTCCACCGGAATCGGATAGACCGTGTACTCGGCGCCGGAGCCGCCATGGGCTGGCATCGCCAGAACCAAACCCACCGCCAGCATCGAAGCCCACGCAAATCCCAGCAAGCACCAACGGCACAGGCCGGCACCGCGGCCGGCTACCGGACCTCGAACCTCGATCATCATGACAGTCCTCCGAATGTTCGAGATCAAGATATCACTCGCCTCCATCTCGCATAGACTTGGGGCATGCAGCTTTCCTTCCTCGCCGCCAAGCTCGCCCCGAGACTCGGGATTCCGGTTCTCGTGCTCCTCGTGCCTCTCCTCAGCACCGGCTGCTTCGTGCATCGGCCAGCCTGGGAAACGGCGCCGGTACCGACAGCCCCCCGCACACAGGAGGAACGAAGCGAGGTCGATGAGCTGGTCCAGCGAGCCGAAGCGCTGCAGGAGCGAGCCGGAGACCGGCAAGCGGTGGAAGCGGCGTTGGGAGCGTGGAAGGCAGTGTTGGAGCAGGCTCCGGGGCATTTCGAAGCCCTCGACGCCCGCAGCGAGCTCTATCTATTGCTAGGCGCCGCCTATGCCAGGGATCGAGAGGAGCAACGGCACTTCTATCGGCGAGCCCTGGAGACTTCCGAGGCCGCTCTCTATACCCTCCCCGCCTTTCGCCGCCGGGTGCAGGCGGAAGAGCCCTTCTGGCAAGCGGTGAGCGAGGTGGGGCCGGAAGGGATGCACTCCATGCACGTGTGGGCCACCGCCGTCTTCTATCTCTATCGCGACACCATGGGCTCGGCGCGGCGCGTCCTCAATGTGCGCTGGCTCCGACGGGCCGAAGCGGTGATGACTCACATGGACAGCGTCGACCCGGACTGGTCCGGAGGCCTGCTGCACTTCGCCTGGGGCATGTACTACTTCGCCCTGCCGCCGGCGGCTGGCGGGGACAAGGAGCGGGCCGAGGAGGAGATCGCCCGAGCCCTCGAGCTGGGGCCGGATTGGATCGTCTATCGTTGGGGCCGCGGGCGCTATCTATGGCTCGAAGCCGGCAACCGGCAGCGCTTCGAGGAGGATTTGGAGTGGGTCCTGGCCCAGGACCCGGCCACCGCCGGCAGCCCCTATTGGTGGAATGTGTACTTCCAACGGGAAGCCCGCGAGCTGCTCGATCGAGCCGACGAGCTCTTCCCTGCCCGCTGATCGCTTCCGGCCTTTCCTCCGACCCGCAGACTCAGGGCTCGTGGGTCGCCAGGTACTCCTCCCAAACTTAGATCAAACCTCGCTAGGCTCCAGAGCCCCGGACTGAATCGGCTGGCATGATATTTTGAAGCCGTGAAGAATCACTTCTAGGATCCTGGACAGGGAGACTGCAGTCATGACCATCACTCTCAACTTGACGGAAGAGCAGGAGCGCGAAGTGCTCCAGAGCGCCGCAGGGCAAGATGCAGCCCAGCTTCGAGCGGTTCTCGAACAGGCTCTCGAAGAAGTGGTCCAGAAGCTGCTGCGGGCCTCCGGGACCCGGGAAGATCTGAGCGGAGAGGAGTTTCAGGGTCTCGCCGCCGAGCTCGCGCGGAATATCGCCGCCACTCCGCATCACCACCCCCTCCCTGCCGACGCCCTCACACGGGAAGATCTCTACCGCGAGCATCCGTGAGCAGTCCCTCCCAGACAAGACTGCTCGATACCAACATCCTCATCCGCTTCGCCGACACAGCGGATCCCCTCAACGAGACCGCCCCAGCCGATTTGGTGAAATCCCAGCCCTGAGAACCTGGACTGAGAATCCGGCCGGAGAACCTGACTCAGGGCTCGTGGGTCGCCAGGTACTCCTCCACGGTCCCCCGCAGCCGAGTCATCCCGCCCTCGGCACCGATCTCTAGAGCCTCTTCGGCGCTCTTGCCGTCCACATGGTAGGCCTTGAGGGCGAGGAGCGCGCCGACGCGGTTGCCGCTGCCGCAGTGGACAACGGTTGGCTCCCCCTCAGTCTCTTCGAGGGCCTTGGCCAGGCGGCGGGCGTTGTCTTCGGTGAGATCCGCGGCGGAAGCGATGGGGATCTCGATGTACTCCAGGCCCAACTGCTCCGCCAGCGCCGCCTCGTCCCAGGTCCCCGCCTCGCCCGGGCCGCGCAGGTTGATGATGGTGCGGTAGCCCGCAGCGGCGGCGGCCTTCATCTGCTCCTGGGTGATCTGCCCGCCGGTGAGCAGGCCTTCCATCGGCTGGCGGGCATTGAGCAAGCCGATCTCCGGCGCGGCGGCCGGCGCCGCCTCGGTGGTATCGGCCACCGCGGCGGCCTGCAGGGGCGCGGCCTGCATGGACGAGGACAGCGCGGCGAGGGCCACGAAGCTCAGGCCGAGAAAGATCATCAGCGGCGCGAGGACGGTGCGGAGGGTTTTGCTGGACAGATTCATGATTCAGAGCTCCTGAGCTTCAGTTCGAAGATTTCCTTGGGCGGCGCTCGGCAAGCCGGGCCTCGGTCTATGAGAGACATGAAGCGGCAGCGAGGTTCCCACGCGGCACCCTATCCGCCCGGAGGGCCCTCCGCCAACTCCTGCCGTAGCCCGGCCTTGGCGTGACTCCACCATGAGCTGCTAAACTCTCGAAGCAAGGATCCTCTTGATCAGAGTTCATTGCATCTACCTCGCGGCCCGGTGTCGCCGAGGCCGATGGCAACCCCTACTCGGAGGTCCCCCCGATGCCCATCGACCACCAGCTGCTGCAGCGTTTCGAAGACGCCATGCTCGACTCCGGCTGGGGCCGGCGGCTGACCCAGGACTCTCCCATCCTGCCCGACGTCTGGGTCGCCTACGCCAAGAATCCCCTGGCCCGCCTGGACCTTCTGCTGACTCCCCATTGGGGCACCAGCGCCGGCCAGCTGGCGAAGAAACTCTCCGATCGGCTGGCGCAGGAGCGCGACACCGAAGTCTGGGAGTCCGGCTGGGCCAGCGGGAACAGAAACTCCCCCCGCATCGCCTACACCAACACCACGGTAGCGGTGCGGCTGCGCTTTGACGAGCTGATCCGCGTGGTGCTGCCCATGACCCAATGGTGGGAGAAGTATCTCTGGGAGGACTCCGGGGACAGCGGTTCCGCCTCCGATCGTCCCGAGGGTGGCGTCGCCGAATTGTTAGAGTCCGACGAAGTGATCCGGCTGGTGGCGGAGCTCCTGGTGGACTCGCAGCTCCTGCGCAGCGCTCTGGGGCAGGACTTCGAAGGTTTCCCAACCGTTACTTCCGACCTGCTGTGGATGACCCGGCTGGTGGGCCTGGTGGCGGTCCGGGGGCGGCATCTTCAACAAGATCCTCAGTCGGAAGCCTCGGACTTCGAGAACTTTCTCGGCCGGCCCCAAGGGACCTCGCCGACCACCGCCGAAGAACGGGCCGAGCTCCGGCAGCAGCGGCTGGAAGCCGCCCGCCGGATGATCGAGGCCACCCGCGAGCTCGTCGTTGGCATGGACGAAGCCCGGGACGACGCCCCGGCGGTGTGGATGGTGAACCGCAACCGGCCGGCGGAGGCGTGCATCTTCGACTCCGCTCTGGCGGTCAAAGCCGACGCCGCCCGCCGCCTCTTCGACATCGACTGCTCCGGCCTCACCTGGGCGGTCATCGACAGCGGCATCGACGCCACCCACCCGGCCTTCGCCGAGCGCGACCCGCGCAAGGAACACCGGCCACCGACACCACGGCGGAGAGCCAAAAAGAGAGCTCGTCGGGCTGAGCAGGACGCGGACTCCAGCGCCTCGGAGGCCAGCACCGCCAAAGCCTCCCCGGGGGCCCCACCGGACCACCACCCCTTCCGCTACAAGAGCCGGGTCCAGGCGACCTACGACTTCTCGTTAGTGCGCTACCTGCTCTCCCCCAACACCGAGGCTCTGGAGGAAGACATCGAGCAGCTGCGCAAAGAGCTCCGCAGCGACCCTCGCTCCCCGCGCTCCCGCGCCCGCTTCTCCCGGCTCTTCTCCCTGGAGGGCTTGCTCGGCCTCCTCGCCACCTGGAGCGGCAGCAGGCTCGAACAACGAAAGACCTTTCTGCAAGACGAGCTCTCGGCCTTCCAAGCCTTGTCGGAGGACGGCCCGGCCCTCCCCGAAGGCCTCCAGCTCTTGCTCGAGGAACTCCAAGAGCGGGATCGCCGGGAGCTCGAGGCCCTCGCAGAGGCCCAAGCCGCAGGAGCCCCTCAGGGACGCACCCTGGAGGACAAAACCCAGAAGCTGCGGGAGAACCTCCAACTCGGGCGGGCGGTCAATTGGTCGGAGCTGGAGGATTACCTGAACATTCCCCACGACGAAGGCTACCGCGTGCCGGAACACAACCACGGCACCCACGTCGCCGGCATCCTCGGCGGCGAGTGGCTCACCACCGATGCAGTGCACGGCAATGGCGCCTACCTGGACGAGAACGACCTGGTAGGGGTCGCCCCGGACATTCGGATCTATGACCTGCGGGTGCTGGGTGACGACGGCACCGGAGACGAATTCTCGGTCATCGCGGCGCTGCAATTCGTCCGCTACCTCAACGAGAACAGCGAGGTGATGAAGATCCAGGGAGCCAACCTCTCCCTCTCCATCCATCACGCGGTGAGCAACTACGCCTGCGGCCGCACCCCGGTGTGTGAAGAGAGCGAGCGGCTGGTGAGCAACGGCGTGGTGGTGGTGGCGGCGGGGGGCAACGGCGGCTACCTCAAGCTCCGTACTTCCGATGGCCGCATCTCCGAGGGCTACGCGACGGTGAGCATCACCGATCCCGGCAACGCCGAAGAAGTCCTCACCGTCGGCGCCACCCACCGAGCGTTCCCCCACGCCTACGGTGTGTCCTACTTCTCCAGCCGCGGTCCCACCGGCGACGGGCGCCTGAAGCCCGACCTGGTGGCGCCGGGGGAGAAGATCACCGCTCCCGTGCCCGGCGCCCAGATGGCCCGCCTCGACGGCACCTCCATGGCCGCTCCCCACGCCAGCGGCGTCGCCGCCCTGCTCATGGCCCGGCATGCCGAGCTCATGGGCCAGCCACGGCGGATCAAAGAAATCCTCTGCGCCACCGCCACCGACCTGGGCCGCGAGCGCTACTTCCAGGGCGCCGGCATGATCGACGCCCTGCGGGCCCTGCAGTCGGTTTGATCGAGGAAGCGGTGCTCATCTTCCACCAACCTCGACCATCGCCTCCATGTATCGCCTGAACGATTAGGAGACCCACGCCATGCTCTTCACCCTCGAAGCTCTGGAAGCCAAAGAAGGCGACTCGCTCCTGCTGCACTGGGGCGATCCCGATGCGCCGCACCTGATCCTCATCGACGGCGGCCCCCGCGGGGTCTACAACAAGACCCTCAAGCCCCGGCTGCTGGAGCTGCGGGAGGCCCAGGACGACCCCGACGAGCCCCTGCGCATCGAAATCTTGATGGTCAGCCACATCGACGCCGACCACATCGCCGGCATCCTCGATCTGACCAACGCCATGATCCGCGACCGGGAGCGCAACCGCCTGCCTCCCTACCGCATTCTCACCCTCTGGCACAACAGCTTCGACGACCTGGTGGCCGGCGAGGGCGCCGACCTGCTCTCCGCCGTCGGCGCCTCGGTGGCTGCCGCCTCCGCCGCCGGCACGCCCCTCCCCGGACTCCACCTCAGCCACCAGAGCGAGCTGGTGCTGGCGGGAGTCAGCCAGGGCCGCAGCCTGCGCCAGAACGCCGAGCGCCTGGCCCTCAACCTCAACAGCCCCTTCGCCGAGCTGGTGCAGTCGCCGGAGCAGGGGCGGGCGGAGGTGGAGCTCTCCGAAGGTCTCAAGCTGACGGTCCTCGGGCCGGACAAGCCCCAGATCGACGAGCTGCGGGAGAAGTGGAAGAAAGACTTGCCCAAGATCCTGGAGAAAGAAAAGGCGGAGACCGAGGCCGCCGCCTACCTCGACAGCTCCGCCGCCAACCTCTCCTCCATTTCGGTGCTGGCGGAGGCGGAGGGCAAGAAAATGCTCCTCACCGGCGACGCCCGCGGCGACTGCCTGCTCCAATGGCTGGAGGCCGCCGGCTTCCTCACCGACGATCCGGACAGCCAATTCGAGGTCGACGTGCTCAAGATGCCTCACCACGGCAGCATCCACAACGTCGACGAAGACTTCTTCCGCCGCCTACCGACGCAGAATTACGTCTTCTCCGCCAACGGTCGCCACGACAATCCGGATCTGGAAACCCTGGAGATGCTCTCCAAGGTCCGCCAGGACGACGACTTCACCATCTGGCTCACCAACCACACCGAGTGGAGCGACGAGCATTTCGAGAAAGAATACGCCGCCGGCCGCCGCTACGAGGTGATCCACCGCGACGAGGACGACCTGTCGGTGGTGTTGGACCTGGGGGACGACGAGCTGGATCGGTAGCCCTGACCTCCGCTCCGAACCATGCTAACTTTGCGCGGCATCTTTAGATCGCAAATTCGGAGGGGAGACCATGGCTGAAGCGCACGGACCGGTGTCGACGACCACCAAGCTGCCGCCCACGGCATACGAGCTCAAAGAGGGGGAAACCTACACGCCCCTGACGGCGGGGCAGAAACTCACCGAGTTCACCATCAAGGCGGTGATCACCGGCGCCATCCTTGGCGTCATCTTCGGCGCCGCCAACACCTACCTGGGTCTCAAGGCCGGCCTCACCATCTCCACCTCCATCCCAGTGGCGGTGCTGACGGTGGTGGCCTTCCGACTGCTGGGCATCTTCGGGGTGCGGCACTCGATCCTCGAAGCCAATATGTCCCAGACCATCGGCTCGGCGTCGTCGTCGGTGGCCTCCGGCGTGCTCTTCACCATCCCCGCCCTCTTTATCTGGAACATGGCCCCGGCGTGGCGCCAAATCACCCTCCTGGCCATGGCCGGCGGCCTGCTGGGCGTGCTCGCCATGATCCCCCTGCGGCGCTATCTCATCGCTAAGGAACACGGCAAACTGCCCTACCCCGAAGGCCTGGCCTGCGCCGAGGTGCTGGTGGCGTCGCAGAACGCCGGCAAGCAGGCGGCGCCGGTCTTTTGGGGCCTGGGCGCCGGCATGCTGTGGAAGCTTCTCACCGACGGATTCAAGGTGGTGGCGGGCAAATTCGAGCTCGCCATCGCCGGCAAGGCCAAGCTGGCCATCGGCGTCTCTCCGGCTCTCATCGGCGTCGGCTACATCCTGGGTATCCGGGTGGCGACGGTGATGGTGGCCGGCGCCGCCCTCTCCTCCTTCGTCATCATTCCCGCCATCGATTGGTGGGGTGCTTCCCAGGCGGCGCCGGTCTACCCGGAAACGGAGCAGCTCATCTCCGCCATGAGCGCCGGCGACATCTGGAACCGCTACGTGCGCTACATCGGCGCCGGCGCCGTGGCCACCGGCGGTCTGATCACTCTCATCGCATCCATTCCCACCATGTTGGAGTCCTTCAAGCTCGGTTTCGCCCAGATCAAGAAGACCGCGACCTCCGGTGATGGTGCCTCCGGCGACGGCGACGCCAGCGACGCCACCCCGCGCACCGAGCGCGATCTCTCCTTCAAAACGGTGCTGCTCTTCGTCGGCTCCATCCTGCTGGCCCTGACCTTGATCCCCAACGTCCTCGGCGCCATCGACAGCATTTTGGCCCGCGGTCTGGCAGCGGTGCTCATCGCCGTCTTCGCCTTCTTCTTCGTCACCGTCAGCTCGCGCATCGTCGGCCTGGTGGGCGTCACCTCTAACCCCACCTCCGGCATGACCATCGCCACCCTCTTGGGCGTGTCCATGATCTTCTTCTTCCTCGGCTGGACCGACACCGCCGGCAAGGCCACCGCGCTGATGGTGGGCACGGTGGTGTGCATCGCCGCCTCCATCGCCGGCGACACCTCCCAGGATTTGAAGACCGGCTACCTCCTCGGCGCGACCCCCCGCTTCCAGCAGATCGGTGAGCTGGTGGGCGTCATCACTTCCGCCGGCTTCGTGTGTGCGGTGGTGATGCTCCTCGACAGCAACGTCCAAGGCGGTCTCGGGGGTGAGGAGCTTCCAGCTCCCCAAGCGGTGCTCATGAAGCTGGTCATCGACGGCGTCCTCGACCAAAGCCTGCCCTGGCCCCTCATCGGCATCGGCGTCGGCATCGCCCTCATCGCCGCCGCCTTCCGCGTCCCGGTCCTGGCCTTCGCGGTGGGCGTCTACCTCCCCCTCTCCACCATGGCCGCCGTCTTCGTCGGTGGCGTGCTGCGCTATCTCATGACCCGCAAGCAGCCCGAAAAGGAAGCCGAGCGGCGCCGCGAACAAGGCGTCCTCTTCGGCTCCGGCCTAGTCGGCGGCGGCGGCCTCACCGGCGTCCTCCTAGCCGCCTGGGTCGGCATCTCCGGCGGCGAGAAGATCACCGGGTTCCCGCTGGGCCTGGGTCCCGTGGGTACGCAGGTGGTGGCGCTGGTGGCCATCGCAGGGATCGCTGCACTGACGATGTACTTCGCGAAGAAGCGGTTGGAGTAAGCAGGAAAGGCCGGCTGGGAAGCCGGCGCTCCCAGGGGCGATGGAGAAGCTGGTTCCTCGGATCCACCGTGGGACCTTGCTCACAGGAGATCTGGGAGACGCTCTAGAGTCGGATTCCCGAGCTTTCAGAACTGGCCTGCGCATAACAGCCTGCGACTACACCATGATAATCTCTCAAAAAAACCCTAAGCTCTCATAGAACAATATCAGGCACCAACAGACTACTTAAGAGAACGGCATGCTTACAACGCTAGAACCACTTCACTCCCTCCGAGACAAGCGCATTGACGCCATCACAACCCTCGCATCAATAAGCATGGGCGACTACTTGAATTTGGTAGAGGGTGCAGAAGAGAATCTCACTATCCAACGTAGGATTCTCTCACGACGCAGCTACTACGAAAGACTACGCCGCGACGTGCGTCGCGGAGGCACCCTACCAGTAGTTGTGCTCGCAGTGGCCGAGGAACACGACATACCCCACGAAGAAGACTGTCCAGATATTCAATCTCTAAGAAGGCTCACCTCAGACAAGATCTATATCGTTGACGGCCTGCAGCGTACACACCACCTGCGCCTACTACGCGATGAGATCGAGCAGGACGGAGATCCCGAAGAGCTTGCTGCTTTCCTTGCACAAGAGCTGCGACTAGAGATCTGGACCTCCATCAGCTTTCCCTCAATCCTTTACCGCATGATGCTTCTCAACGCAGCTCAAACCCCAATGACGCTGAAGCATCAGCTAGAAATCGTCAACCTGCATCTCATCGAAAAGCTTAGAGGAGCCGACGAGAGCTTCGAAATATTTAATGACAAGGACC
Source organism: Acidobacteriota bacterium (assembly GCA_034211275.1). Taxonomy (NCBI): domain Bacteria; kingdom Pseudomonadati; phylum Acidobacteriota; species Acidobacteriota bacterium. The sequence continues at coordinate 17,774 of JAXHTF010000071.1, read as the reverse complement.
CCAGAAGGCGAGTGCACGCTAAGCAATATCAAGCCGCAGACTTAGTAGAAGCTTTCACGGCCTTCATGAAACGAACTCCCTTTATCGACGCCAAGTCTCAAGTCTTAGAAGAGATGGACCAAGAAAGCTTCATGGGAAGCTTTGACGAAGCTCGGGTCGAGTCTGATATCAACGAATTTATCTCACTGCTAGGCAGCTTTGACCAGAAGATGGAAGAGTCATACCCTGCTGACCAAAAAGCTCCAGGCAGCCTAGACCTTGAGGATGAACCCATTCGCCACGCAGTTGAGACTGGAGTCAAGTTTCTTGCAACGAAACCCTACTTGCTGGGCTTCGCTGCCGCTGCAGGGTTCACGACTGAGAAATCGGAGGATGCGAAGAGCTTCAGCAACGCAGCTCAGCGGCTGCTCTCGTACTTTACCCCATCGTCTGATGACCCAATCTCCCTAGCGACATTCAATCGCCTCCTTCCAGAACTCCTAGCCGACTCAAAGAAGATTGGAGACACACAGCGGGAGTTCGTCTTTCATGCCTTACATCATGCCATGATGGACGATACCGCTGATGACTTCTCTACACACTGGAAGTACGCTGCTCGCCGCGTGTAGAGTATGCAAGCGGACGCAGGCACCACAAGGGCCTTCTTCGACACGCTGGTAAAGGCTGGCCACAATGTGCTAACCGCCAATCCAGATGATGCTCGCCAATGGCGTGTGATTTTCGGAGAAGACGGGCAAGCACTTTCCGATGCTTATCTAATCGACTACGGCGCAGAAGAACCAACCGCTGATGTAGACATCTTGACAGGCACCAATGTCACACTGCGGATACCTTGGACTGTTGCAGCAATCGCTTTTCATTCCGGCGACCTCTCCCCTAACAGGATCGCATCAACGAAGGACCTAAGTACCGCGAATATCCAGGGACGGATGATCATCCCACTGCGAGTTGGGTCTGGAGTTAGAAATGGTCTTGACACAAAAACAACTACATTTGCAGGCTCTTTCGGCACCTCGCAGAACGTCCCACAGAAGCTTGGAGTGGGCCAGCTCTGGACAGATAGGACTGGCTGGCTTGATTCGCCGCATGCTGTAGTTTACTGGTGTGAGCGCCTTGAAGAGGTATTAAACCCAAGGGCGGCCCCAAATCCGGGCGACCTCGTGGAGCTGTCATCGCTTCTTACTCTGCCTGCAGGCTTAGCTGAGAGCGCCCCAGAGACTCTATCTGTAACCCTACTACTTGCAGCCGATCTTGGCTTGGTAGAGCACGCTAGAACCACAACGATGTCATCTTTGCCATTACCCAGTGACCCACAACCTGCAGGCGTACCGAGCTTATCGAAAATCAAGCTCTTCATCGACGCACTAGACTCGACGGACCCCTTCGATCAATACATTCGACTCTATCAGGTTCTTGAGAATTCCCTCATAGACAATCAACTTCGCAGAGTGCAAGTCCTACTGGACCAAGGGAACCTACTTCAAGCTGCCTCTGAGTGGCGAATCCGAGCCAAGGAACGAATACAAATACATAATTTAATCACTGAGATAGCACAGCGATATGGCACCCACAACCCCCTACGACTCCCCCCAACGGCAGAGCTTTGGAAGCAATTAAACAAAACGCCCCTGAAAAGCCCCCTAACAACGAAGCAGGAATCCAACCTGCTCTACGACATCCGATGCGCGCTTATCCATACTAAGAGAACCGAAAGATATTTGGTCCGAACGCCCGGGCTTGCCAGTGAATTCGTGGATTTTCTAAATCCTTGGCTCCATAGCATCTCTCGCGCTTCACTTGTATAGAGCAAGATCTAGTAAGACTACAGAGTGGGAGGAATTCCCACTGATCAACGTCGAGCATTTCACTGTTGAGCCAGCGTATCACTCCAACCGTCTTTGCCCCGGCCTCCCAATCACTCCAGGATGACGTACAGTTTCTTTCGCAACATCTCAGGTGAGGCGGTGGCCTCGCCTTGGTCTAATGGAAGTAGCACCAACCAACGACCAAGGAGGATGAGGCCACCATAGACAAGGATACTGGGCAGTCTCGGCGGCGTAGCCCCATCGTAGGAATCCACGAGGAGCAGATTCACGACCACCTGGGTGAGCTGGTTCGGGGGACGGTCGAGCAGACTCTCAATGAGCTGCTTGAGGCCGAAGCCGAGAGCCTGTGCAATGCAGCTCGCTACGAGCGCACCGACACTCGGCGCGACTATCGCTCGGACACCTACTCGCGGGAGCTCGATACCAAGGCAGGCCGGGTGAAACTAAAGATGCCGAAGCTGCGACGACTCCCCTTCGAAGTCGCCAGCATCGAGCGCTACAAGCGTCGAGAGACGTCGGTCAAGTCGCTATGCGGCAGCCGCAGGAATCTCCCTACCTTCGATGACCAGGCTTCGGGCTCTGCCAAGTCTTCTCAACCAATAGCCCTTCTTAGTCTCAAACTGCGCAGAACCACGAGGCTACTGCACTCAGGGGACCGAGATAGACCATCTCGAGAGCCCGCCCGACTCGAAGCCATCAGCAAAGATCGAAAGTTGCAGAGATTCACCAAAGTGGATTGAGTCGAAGTGAGCATCGAAGTCGCCTTGATCGACGGCATTCCCGATGCCAATTGTAGCCCGCACAAACTGCGCTCCAATCGGCGCGACCACTGTCCCAGCAAGTTCCTCCCAGGCGCCTACGACAGAGGTACGGGAGACCGACTCATCACGGACAAAATTCTGACATTCGCTATCTTGATACCAGGTTGTACGTAACAGCACATACCCGGCTCCTGGTTGCCCAGAAGGTATGAGGACCCTTGCAGAATAGTCATAGCTAACCCCCTCCTGGACTGGCAGGCATTGAAACAGTACGTTGACAAACGTCGCCCCAATACCAGAGCCAGAAACCAAAGCGGAGCCCGACGCTGGCGAGCCTCCTGAGTCAAGAGAGTCCCATTGCGCGATCCCTGCAAGACTCTCCCAACTCAAAATATCCGAATCAAACTCTGCATTCAAGACTATATTCGGAGGAGTCGGAGAACTTGGCGAACAGAATAGCTGAACTTCGTCTACCTGGACCCAACCTCCATCTGGATTCGAGTCATAGGCAAACTCAATGTAGACTTCGCTTTCACCAGCAAGGGCATCGAGGTTGACAGAAACTAGACCACCCGAGTGATCATCTTGCCAGACAAAGCGTGGCTGCCAACCATTGGTCGTATCCAAAGACCACAGAATAAAATAGTCACTTGCCCCCACATGACTCATCGCAGCTCGAAACTCAAGACGAGCACCATATTGTCCTACCAGCGAAAAGCCCGGACTCCTGAGGCCGGCCCAAGCATCTGGCTGCATTTGAGCATCCACACACACTCCTACCCCGTCTGCCCCAGTCTGATTCGATAGAGTACATTGGGCACTTTCCGTCAAGGACCAAGCAACGCCATTACCATCATAGTCGAAGACATCCCAATCAATAGGCACACCTTGCTCAAAATTGACTGATTCTCCACAAGTAAAAGCAAAGACGAAATGAGCATCACCAACACCGCCCAAGAGAAAAATGCCTAAGACCAGGAAACGTCCTTGCCGGATGCAGTCACTCACAAAAGCCATAAATACCCTCCTACCTCTAAGAATAACCCCGTGCAGAACGAGTCATGACACAAGAAATTGCCGGACGCAGACCGCCCGAGGATAGGGTCAGTGACCCCGTTCGCAATCCACCACTATGCCCGCGCAAACAATCACGCAGCCCACAACTCCAAGAAAATGTATGCTCTTAGCATACACATCAAATCAGACTAGCGCAATAGAAAAAAGATCGCGGCAGTCAGAACATTGGGCACCGGCTAGCATCTTCTCGTGTATGAGTAACGGAAGTTAAACCCTCTGACTTTCGCGAAGTTGGCGCGACCCCACACCTCGCTGTATCAATTAAGAGGCATCATCGTCTGGAACAATCCCCAACGACTCGTAGCGCTCTTGCGGAGAGCTGACGACTTCCGGCAAAACGATCTTTGGATCTCGGCAACAGGCGCTCCAGGCACCGCCCACTTCTCAATCAGCTCAACCGCAACATTGCCCGTCACGCAGGTACTTTTCAGAGCAGCCAAGCCCCTGCCTGTCATACCAGCAGGCCACTTCTTCGAGCTCGCGTTTGACTTCGGCCTCAAATCGGAGTCACGTCGGCACTACCTCGCCAGGGGCAGCCCAACTCTTTGCCTTTCACCTCATGACCCGCAAGCAGCCCGAAAAGGAAGCCGAGCGCCGCCGCGAACAAGGTGTCCTCTTCGGCTCCGGCCTGGTCGGCGGCGGCGGCCTCACCGGCGTCCTCCTGGCCGCCTGGGTCGGCATCTCCGGCGGCGAGAAAATCACCGGCTTCCCGCTGGGTCTGGGTCCCGTGGGTACGCAGGTGGTGGCGCTGGTGGCCATCGCAGGGATCGCTGCACTGACGATGTACTTCGCGAAGAAGCGGTTGGAGTAGGCAGGAAAGGCCGGCTGGGAAGCCGGCGCTCCCAGGGTCCCGGCTGGGAGCTGGGGGAGACCCTTCAGCGTCGGGGGCGGGGGAGAAAAAGGCCTACATAGACGGAGTTTCCTGAGCGATCTTTGCGGTGAGGAGACGAGGAGGAGATTGACGGACCGAGCTCATGCTCGATTTATCAGCTGGCTCCTGACCGGTCGCATACTGCACTACTTTCGATCCAGCCAATAATCTGGCCGCCGCCGGTAGTGGGCAACGGCCAAGACACGGATTGTCTCGGGAGTGCAGAGATAGACCACACAGTACGGGAAGCTATCGACCGGAACCTGACGCACTCCCAGACTCGCGGGGACATGCCTTACAGGCGCTCCAGCTGCCGGGAGCTGCCGGATCTGTTCGACTGCGATGTCGACTGCGTGGAGAAACCGCTCACCGAGGCCGGGGCGCTGCTCTTCATACCAGCGGGTCGCCTCTTCGAGCTCGCATTCGGCTTCGGCCTCAAACCGGAGCGGCGTCGTCACTACCTCGCCAAGTGCCGTCCGACTCGTTGCCTCACCCCTTCCCACGGAGCGCCTTCTGACTCGCCTGCCAGAACTCTGCGAGCACGCCGCTCGATCTCGGCGGCCCAGGCTTTCTCAAGCTCCTGGGGATCTTGGGTGAGTTTGTCGTCTAGGCTTGCGAGCAACTCCGCTGCGACATCGGCACGGTCGCGGCGGGAGAGCTTTAAGGCTTCTTGCAGGAGTACTTCGCGGGTCATTTTTCCAGTTTACCACTCGAGAAGGACGGCTGAATCTGCGCTTAGCGCCAGCGGCGAGATGACAGGTAAACTCTCCCCATGCGCATCCTCATCCTCCTCAGCATCCTCGCCCTCCTCTTCCCCACCACCACCCCAGCCCAAGAACCCACCCCCAGCCAGCAACACAAAATGGAGCGCATCCGCGCGCTGGAAGCGGAGATCCAGGAGTTGCTGGACGAGCTGCCACCGGAGCTGCGGCGGCGGATAGAGGCGGAGTTGGAGGAGATGCGGCAGCGGGAGCCGGTACCGAAACCTGCAGTGACTGCAGAACTGCCAGCAGAACCCGAGCCCTCTCCACCACCACTCCCCGACCCACCTCCCGCACCGGTTGAGCCCGAACCGAAGCCCGAAGAGTCAGCAGAAGAAAAGCCAGCGGCAGAGGAACCAGCGGAAGAGGCGCCGACAGAAGAGCGATTCACCCGCAGCTCCCGCTGCAATCTCCTGGAAGTCCTCGACGAGGACGGCGACGAACAGGTGGACGGCGGGGATGCAGCGTGGCGCTTCCTCTACCTGTGGGAAGACGAGAACGGCGATGGGGAGCTAGACGAGAAAGAGGTGCAGAGCGCCTTTGATCGTGGCGTTCGATCCCTCTCGGTGAGCGGGGGCAGCTACGAGGACCGCAAAGAGCGGCTCGGGCTGGTGCGGGTCAGCGGTGGACAGGTGGTGCTGGTGCTACAAACCGGCGGCCTATTCCGCGAAGGCACCACAGAGACGCGACTGGCGGTGGATGCCGAAGGACTGGAGCGGGCCGGCGTAGGCCAGCTCCTCGATGCACAGGGCGCCCCCCTCGACGGCATCGTGCTGCTAGAAGTCGGCTTGCACCTACGGCGACCGGACGGCGAGGCGGTGCGGCTGCGCTGTCGGTGAACTCGGGCCGGAGCCGGGGCTACTGCTAGCGGGACCAACACTTGGGTACCACCCTCCTGAGCTAGCTACGAACAGATGCACGACAAACGCTTTTGCGTCTCAGATTTCTTCAAAAATGAGACCCAAAAAGCCCTCCTCTGTTGACGAACCAACACTTGGGTACCACTTCCTGAAAACCCTCTGCCCAAGCCAGCTGAGGGCCAGAGATTTCCGGTCTGAATCGAGCCAAAACGGGCGGGGAGGCTCACCAGGCCCTACAGGGGGGACCCAAATGTTGGTCCTTTTGTTTTCAACACTTACCGTCGCCTCAACCCACTCACCCACTCCTCAAAGCTCTCGACCTGAGCCGAGTCCTCGTCCACGGCGACCTCCAGCTCCGGATCGGTGCACAACACCTCGACCAGCTCGTCATATTCGGCCTCGCTGACTTCCAGAGGCTTCCAGATCATCGCTCCGCTCATGCCGGCGTTGGACTCGCCGCGGGCGAGGAAGTCGTTGAGCACCGCCTGGGGCGGCAGGGTGCCGTGAGCGAGCAGGGCATAGTCCAACCCTGGCGCGGTGCGGACGAATCGGTCTAGGGGCAGGCGCTCCCAAGGGGCAGCGGTGGGGCCGACGCCCCAGAGCTCTCGGGCTTTCACCGTGGGCAGCATGATCGCTTCCTGGCTCCCTGTTCCAAACTCCCGGTAACCGATTCTAGAGACCAGTGAGCCCAGTAGATCGTTCCTCGCAATCCCCGGGGGAGTCACCCATAGCCCTAGATCTTCGGCCCCAACAGTCCCACCTCGACCCCCTCGGCCCGGCAGGCCTGAGTGGCTCTGGAGCTGAGAGCCAAGAGCACCAGAAGGTTGACGCAGGGCAAGAGCATCGCGAGAGCCCAGAAGAAGCCGAGGTTGGAGCCCAGAGCCCGGGCCGTGCGATAGCCATAGATCGCTAGGGCGAAGACGGAAGCCAGGGCGATGAGGCCGATGGCAAGGGAGGCCACCGGGAAGACCGGATTGTCGTCACTGACGACCAATTCGAGGACCGCTGGCGAGAACATCAGAAGCAGCTGAACCCCAACCCATTGGACCAGGCGACGGTAGGAAACGGCGAGAGCTTGAATGTCGACGGCTTGGGCCATGCTGCTTCTCCTTGGGAGGTGGATGAGGGAGAATGTACCGATAGGGTTTCCAAGCTCCCGAGAATTGGGACAGCCACCGCCTCATTCTTAGGCCCTAGTCTTCCACCGGCCGCATCACGATGGCCTGCTCCTCACCACTGTCGTAGAGCCAGCCCTCGTCGTCCTCAATGGTATGGCGGAAGACCAACTTGGCGGGATCGAGGAGGTAGAGGATGGGGGGCAGGATCTCCGCGTCGTCGCCGTCGTAGAGCTGGCGCACGCGCACCACCAGGAGGTCACGGCCGGCGCCGCGATGGACCCCCACGTCGATCTCCGGTCCCTGATATTTGACCGGGATGAAGACTTCCCGCTCGCTGATGGTCGGGCGGGCATGGATGCGGTCATCCCAAAGATCCCGCAGTCCTTCGATCAGACAGCGCTCCTTCAACGCAGTGCTCCAAGCCGGCGGCGCGTCCTGCTCGAAATAGGCATGCGGAGGGGTCTCGCTCTCCAACAGCGCCTCGCCAGCGAAGGCACCGCCAAAACTTCCCTCGCCGACCCAGCGCCGGCCGTCCGGCGTAGCGAGGGTCAGCTGCGACTGCACCAGATCAATGGCCTCTTCGTCGTCCCGGCTGGAAAACCGCAGGGTGAAGTCCACGGTCAGCGGTCCCTGGGCGAAGGTCAGCTCGCCACCGTCGGCGGTCACCAACTTGCCCGGCGGTGGCGTGGGAACCGTCAGAGACGTGGGGTCGGGGAATTCCATTCTTCCTCCTGCATTGATCTTTGTATCGTTCGCTGAAAGCGCTGCCGTTCGGAAAAGACTGGCGCTCCATAAACGCTACCGCGGGGGGCCGGGTGCGGAGTTCGGAGATTTGGAGGGCCAGGTATTCAGAGGACCGGAGATTCGAGTTCCCTCTATTCAATAACGCGGAGAAATACCGCTGGTTCCCTCACGGCTCGACGCGAAATTCTCCCCGAGGGAAATCCACCACCATCCGCGCCTGCTGCGTGAAATCTACTCCCAGAGTGCCGTCCATGGTGACGAAGAATGCGTCGCCGTGGTCCTCCCGCTGGACGTCGGCAACGGCCACGCGGGTGTGGTGAATGATCAGCTCCAGCCAGTCCACCACCTCCGTCTCCACCTCCTGGGTGCCACCGGCGCCGCCGATGGTCACGGTCTTCTTCCGCACCTCGCCGAAGCTCAGCTTGTCCAGCGCCGACGCCTCGAGAGAGGTGTTGCGGGACCCGGTGTCGAGACCGAAGAGCAGGGGCTCACCGTCAGCCGTGCGACAGGTCACTAGGGGGTAGCCGAGCCAGAAGAGATTGGGCTCGGCATCACTCCCACCACGACTGGGGGAAAAATCGTAGACTCCCCGCTTCCAGTCCAGCACCAGCCGCCCCTGCCGCAGAATGTTCCAGCCGACGATGCCGTCGAGGCTCCACTGGCTGCCGTCGGGGAGGGGAAAGCGCAGGGCCTCGTCGGACATCACGAGCACAGGATGATCGCGCACCTCGGCACGACCGAAGCGCAGCAGGCCGAGGGAGGCGATGCGCGCTCTCACCGGGGCGTCCACCGAAGTCTCGACGTCGAAGCCGGGTGCCGAGCCGAGCTCCACTCCGACCCGGTGGGCCACCGATTCGCTGAGCACCGAGAACGAGGCCCCGGTATCCACCAGCAGGTTCAAGCGATGGCCGGCAACTCCAGTTGCCACCATCGCTGGACCCGCCGGACTAGGCTCTATGGCGGTGCTGAAGGGCTCGTCCACGAAGCTCACCCGCTGGGGCGGCAAGGCAGCCAGGCCGGCGACGAAGGGCGGCACCTCATCTTCGGCGAGGAGAGCGGCCAGCTCACCGTAGCGCCCGGCGTCCATCAACAGATTCTGGTGCACGGCACCGGCGAGACCGGCTAAAGCGTCGAGATCTTGCCGCTGAGAAAGCTCGGCGGCGGCGGACAGGGCCTCCTCTCGGCCTCGCGAGAAGACAGCCTCGAAGAGCTCTGAGAGCTGCCGCGGAGGCCCCTCGACCTCGTGACGGTCCACGAAGCCGAAATCCAGCTGCTGCAAAGCCGCCTGCAAGCCTTCGGGCGGCGAGGATCGGGACACGGGAGGGATGTCCGAGGGATCGAGGGCCTCCAGCTCGACCTCCGGCTGAGGCCAGGCGAGCTCGGTCCGGGTGGCCGGCGCCACCTCCGGATCCTCGGCCGGGCTCTCGTTCGGGCCGGCACAGCCCACCAGCAGGAGACAGCCTACGGCCAACCATCCCGAGGGGGCCCAAGAGACGGCAAAACCACGCACCCCATGTCTTGAAGAGAGCATCATTCCCCTACCTACGCAAGAGCTGGCGCAGAGTTCACCAACCCCGTGCGGAGACCGTCACCTGCCTCGGGTACAATTCGGACTTTACTCAATGAGGAATGTATCCATGAGCGGAGCCCAAGAGATCACCCAGCTCCTCCAGGCCTTCGGTGCCGGTGAGGAAGAAGCCCTCGACCGACTGATGCCTCTGGTCTACGAAGACTTGCGGCGCATCGCCCGTAGCCACCTGCGCCGGGGGCCGTCGGGGCGCACCCTGGGTGCCACTGGAGTGGTCCACGAAGCCTACTTCAAGCTCGCCGGCCAAGCGGGCACACAGTGGGAGAACCGATCCCATTTCCTCGCCGTCGCCGCCCGGGCCATGCGTCAGGTGATCATCTCCTACGCCCGCCGTAGCTCCGCTGCCAAGCGCGGCGGGGACGAGCGGCCGGTGACCTTGGAGGAAGGGCGGATCGGCGTCGAGGCCCAGGCTGACAGCCTGCTGGATCTGGAGCGCGCCCTGGTGCGGCTGGGGGAACGCAACGAGCGTCTGGTGCGGGTGGTGGAGTGCCGCTACTTCGCCGGCCTCACCGAAGAGGAAACCGCCGACGCGCTCGATATTTCCCTGCGCACCGTGCAGCGGGACTGGGCGCGGGCACGGGCCTGGCTGCGGGAGGAGCTGTCCCAGGACGCCGACCTTCCGAACGCTGGGGACCAGGGGGCTGACGGAGACGCCGGTGGATGACCAGCTCTGGGAGCGGGCGGACGAGCTCCTGGACCAGGCCCTGGAAGTGCCCGCCGCGGAGCGCCCGGCGTTCCTGGAGCGGGCCACGGAGGGGAATGAAGAGCTTCTCGCCCTGGTCCAACGGCTACTCTCCCACCTCGAGGAAGACGAAGAGGAGCTGATCCCGGGACTGCGGCTGAGCGCTCCCGCCGGGGCCGGTCTGCTGGATGACGACGAACCGCCTCCGGCGTCTCCGCCGGGAACGGTGGTGGGTCGCTATCGCCTCTTGGGTGAGCTGGGCCGCGGCGGCATGGCGGTGGTCTATCGGGCGGAGCGCATCGATGGCGGCTTCGAGCAGGAGGTGGCCCTCAAACAGATCCTCGTTGGCACCGAGAGCGACGTGATGGTGCGCCGCCTGGAGCAGGAGCGGCAGATCCTCGCCCGCGCCACCCATCCGGACATGGCACGGCTTCTGGACGGCGGCGTCGACGACCAGGGGCGCCCCTACCTGGTGCTGGAGCTGGTGGACGGCGTGCCCATCGACCTTTACTGCGACCACGAACGGCTGACGGTGCGCCAGCGGCTGGAGCTCTTCCTGCGCATTGCTGAGGCGGTAGCCTACGCCCACCGCAACCTGGTGGTGCACCGGGACATCAAGCCCTCCAACATCCTGGTCACCGGCGAAGGTCATCCCAAGCTGCTGGATTTCGGCATTGCCCGGCTGCTGGTGGGCTCGGAGGCGGAGGCCTCCCTCACCGTGGCGGACCACGGCCTGCGCCCCATGACCCCAGCCTACGCCAGCCCCGAGCAGGTGCGCAGCGAGCCCGTCACCACCCTCTCCGACGTCTACCAGCTGGGCCTCCTCCTCTACCTCCTCCTCACCGGCCGCACGCCCTACCACCGGGAAAGCTCCCGCTCGCCCCTGAAGCTCGCCCGGGCCATCAGCGAGGAGCCGCCGGCGCCGCTGCGCAAGGCCTTCCTGGAGCCGACGCCGGAAGGTCCGGAGGAGGACACCATCGCCACCAAGGCGAAGATCGCCGCCGGCCGCCGGACCACTCCGGAGCGGCTCGCCAAGGAGCTTGGCGGCGACCTCAGCGCCATCGTGCTCAAAGCCCTGCGCAAAGAGCCGACACGTCGCTACTCCTCGGTGGAGAAGATGATCGAGGACCTCCAGCGCTACCTCGACGGCCGCACCGTCGCGGCGCGCCCGGACTCCCTGGCCTACCGTCTGCGGACCTTTGCCCGCCGCCACAGTCTCGCCGTGACACTGGGAGCGCTCTTGCTCTCGGCGCTCATCGTCTTCAGCGTCGTTACCGCCGTCCAGGCCCGGCGCATCGCCGCCGAGGCGGAACGAGCCAACCGCGAGGCGGAGGTCGCCCGCCAGGTCTCCACCTTCCTCACCGGCCTCTTCGAGGTCTCCGACCCCAGCGAGGCCCTGGGCAACACCATCACCGCCCGGGAAATCCTCGACCGCGGCAGCGCCGAGATCGACCAGCGTCTAGCGGCGCCCTCCCTGGTGCGTGCCCGGCTCAAGCGCACCATGGGGCAGGTGTACCAGAATCTCGGCCTCTTCCAGGAAGCCCTCCCTCTCTTCGAAGCGGCGGTGGCCACCGCCACCCGGGTGGACGGCGCCGACAGCGCCGAAGCCCTGGCAGCCCGCTCCGATCTCGGCGGCCTGCTCATCACTCTCGGCCGTTACGACGGGGCGGAAGAGCTGCTGCAGACGACGCTGGCCGCCAGCGCCCGAGAGCTGGGGGAAAACCATCCTCAAACCCTCGACCTGCGCGCCAACCTCGCCAGCCTTCGCGTCTTCAACCGGCGCCTCGACGAGGCGGAGCGTCTCTTCCGCCAGGTGTGGACTACCCGCCGCCAGGTTCTCGGTCCCCGCCACGAGGACACCCTCGCCACCGCCAATTCCCTCGGCACCGTTCTCTTCGCTCGGGGAGATCTGGAAGGCGCCGAGGCCGTCTATCGCGAGTTGCTGGAAGATCTTCGGGCGACCTTGGGCTCGGACCATCCCCACACCCTGATGGTCGCCAGCAACCTGGGCAGCGTGTGGATCCAGCTCCAACGCTTCGACGAAGCCCGGCCGCTCCTCCGCGACACCCTCGAACGCCGCACCCGCGTCCTCGGCCCCGACCACCCCGCCACCTTCACCGTCCTCAGCAATCTCGGCGGTCTGCTGGGGGACACCGGCGAGCTGGAGGAAGCCGAAACCCTCTACCGCCAGGTCTACCAGGGCCGCCTCGACACCGTCGGCCCGGACCACCCCAAAGCCCACGACGCCCTCTACGACCTCGGCTGGCTCCTCTCCCTCCACCCCGACCGCCTCGACGAATCCGCCACGTATTACCGTCAGGCCCTCGAAGGCTACGAAGTCGTCCACGGCCCCGACCATCCCTACGTCCAGGATGCGGCCTACCAACTAGCACTGGTGGAAGCCCGGCGAGGCGAGGACGAGGAGGCTCTGCGGCTGCTGGAGACGGCGGTGGAGCGAGGATACCGGAAGGAGGGGGTGTTGGATCGGGAGGAGCTGGCGGGGCTGCAGGGGCGGGAGGAGATGAGGGCGTTGCGGGAGGTGATGGAGGCGGCCGAGTAGGCGGATCAACACCTCGAATCAACACTTGGGTGCCACCCTCCGGAGGCGAACCAACACTTGGGTACCACCCTCCGGAAGAGCCGCCCAACAGTCGGCAGAGCCAGAAAACTTGTCAAGAAATGCATTCTGCTTTCGACATCAGATAAAGTTCTCCGCGGGAATTGACCCTGCAAACCGACGCTAGGAGTAGGGGTCGCAGGAGTGGTGCGTCATCCACGGGAGTCTCCATGCCAGAGTGCCCCAACAAAGCCAAGTGTCCTCTGTTCCCACTCTTCCGGATGTCCGAGAACCTGACATTTTGGCAGTCCTTGTACTGCGACGGACGCTATGAGCGCTGCGAGCGCTTCAAGCTGTCCAGTGCCGGCGTCCGCCCGGACCTCGACCTCCTCCCCAACGGCAGCCGGCTGCCCAAATCCGCGATGAACCTGGAGGCGAAGGCTGCTGCCGAAGGCGCAGCCGGTAGTGACGGCGCCGGCGCCGAGACCGTCGAGGAGGCCTGAGGAGCAGACTCGAAGAATCAGGCGACGGAGGCGGAAGCTCGCTCGGCGAGCACTGCAGCGGCGGGATCGTCCTCGTCCGCGGCGGCGAGGAAGTCGCGGATCAACTCGAAGACGTCGGTGCGGTTCATCAGGAAGGTGTGGATGGCGTTCACCTCCACCAGTGGGATTCCGTCCAGCCGCGTCTCCTCGACGGTCAGAATGCCGTCGTTGGCGCTATCGCCCAAGTGCAGCCGTGGGTCCCGCGGGCCGCCGGTGCCGGCGACGATGATGGAAGGAACGTCAGGCACCGGCAGTTGGTCGTAGAAGTCCTCCGACGCCAGCTTGCGGCCGGCGTCGCCGGTGAAGAAGTGGAAAATCTTGTTGCCCTCCAACTGCCCCGCCACGGTGGGGTTGTGGTTCGGCGGTGCCAGCATGACGAAGCGGGAGAAGCCGGGGACGAGATGGGGGCTGGCCAGCCGGGTGATGACATTGCCCAGGGAATGACCGATGACGGCGTAGGAAGGGGGAGACTCACCGGCGGGCAGGCGGGCGTCGTCCTCCGCCATCACCTGCTGGACTTTTTGCGCGAAACGGTCGGCGATGTCCTGCAGATCGGTGGTCATCACCAGGTAGCCGAAGAGGGTCGGCTGGTGACCGATCTGCCGCAGTCGCCAGGCGAGGTAGGCCATGGACGCGATGGACCGGCCCATGCCGTGGAGCAGAAAAATCCTCATGGCTCGATTGCGACCCCGCCGCTCCGCTGCCAGTTCGAAGTGGGTCGGCGTCAGTCGCCGCTGTTGGCGGTCTTGAAGCGGGCCTTGACGTAGTCGCGGTTCATCCGAGCGATGAAGTCGATGCTGATGCCCTTGGGGCACACCGCTTCGCACTCGGCGAAATTGGTGCAGGAGCCAAAGCTCTCGTCTTCCATCTGCGCCACCATCTTCTCCGTGCGCTCCCAACGCTCCGGCTGGCCCTGGGGCAGCAGGTTGAGGTGGGAGACCTTGGCGGCGGTGAAGAGCTGGGCGGCACCGTTGGGGCATTGAGCCACGCAGGCGCCGCAGCCGATGCAAGTGGCGGCGTTGAAGGCGTCGCTGGCCACGTCGTGGGGCACCGGAATGAGGTTCGCCTCCGGCGCGCTACCGGTGTTGACCGAGATGTAGCCGCCGGCCTGGATGATGCGGTCGAAGGCGCTGCGGTTCACCACCAGATCCTTGATCACCGGGAAGGCGGAGGACCGCCAGGGCTCGATGGTCAGTTCGTCGCCGTCCTTATAGTGACGCATGTGTAGCTGACAGGCGGTAGTGCCGGGCATGGGGCCGTGGGCCTGGCCGTCGATCATCACGCCGCAGGAACCACAGATCCCTTCGCGGCAATCGTGGTCGAACTCCACCGGCGCCTCGCCCTTCTCCACCAGCTTCTCGTTGAGCATGTCGAGCATCTCCAGGAAGGACATGTCGGGGCTCACGTCGGTCAGCTTGTAACGCACCAGCTTGCCCTCGGCGTCGGGGCCGGTCTGGCGCCAAATGTTCAGAGTCAGGTTCATTTTCCCTCGCTCCTAACGGGTCCGCGGCTTATTTGTAGCTGCGCTGAGTCAGCTTGACGTAGTCGAATTCCAGGGGCTCTTTGTGCAGAATCGGCGTTTCTCCCGGGCCCTGGTAGTCCCAGGCGGCAACGTAGGAGTAGTGCTCGTCGTCGCGCTTGGCCTCGCCACCGGGGGTCTGGTGCTCCTCGCGGAAGTGACCTCCGCAGGACTCCTCCCGATCCAGGGCGTCGTAGCACATGAGCTCCGCCAGCTCGAAGAAGTCCGCCACCCGGCCGGCCTTCTCGAGGTTCGAGTTGAGCTCATCACCACCGCCGCCGATGAAGGCGTCCTCGTAGAACTCCTGCCGCAGCTCGGGAATCCGCTGCAAGGCCTTCTTCAGGCCCTCGGCGGTGCGGGACATCCCGCACTCTTCCCAGCAGATGCGGCCCAGCTCGCGGTGGAAGTGATCCACACTGCGGCTGCCCTTCATCCCCAGGAAGCGGTTCAGCCTCTGCTGCACCTCGTCCTCCACCGCCTTGAAGGCGGGGTGGTCGGTGGTCATCTTCTCCTCCCCCAGATGCTTGGCCAGGTGATCACCGATGGTGTAGGGCAGCACGAAGTAGCCGTCCGCCAGGCCCTGCATCAGGGCGCTGGCGCCGAGGCGGTTGGAGCCGTGATCGGAGAAGTTGGCCTCACCGATGGAGTACAGGCCGTCGACGGTGGTCATCAGGTTGTAGTCCACCCACAGACCGCCCATGGTGTAGTGGGGCGCGGGGTAGATGCGCATGGGCACCGAGTAGGGATCCTCGCCGGTGATGCGCTCGTACATCTCGAAGAGGTTGCCGTAGCGCGACTCCACGGCGGCCTTGCCGTCGCGGCGGATGGCGTCGGCGAAGTCCAGGTAGACGCCGATGCCGGTGGGGCCGACACCGCGGCCTTCGTCCACCACGTATTTGGCGTTGCGGGAGGCCACGTCCCGGGGCACCAGGTTGCCGAAGGCGGGATACTTGCGCTCCAGGTAGTAGTCCCGCTCGGACTCCGGAATCTGATTCGGCGACCGCTCATCGTCCGCCCGCTCCGGCACCCAGATGCGGCCGTCGTTGCGCAGCGATTCACTCATCAGGGTGAGCTTGGACTGGTGCTCGTCGCTAGCGGGGATGCAGGTCGGATGGATCTGCGTGTAGCAAGGGTTGGCGAAGAGGGCACCGCGGCGCTGCGCCCGCCAGGCGGCGGTGACATTGCTGCCCATGGCGTTGGTGGAGAGGTAGAAGACGTTGCTGTAGCCACCGCTGGCCAGCACCACCGCGTCGGCGGCGTGGGACTCCACCTTGCCGGTGATCAGATTGCGCACCACCACACCTCGGGTTCGGCCCTCGTGGACTACCACGTCGAGCATCTCGGTGCGCGGGAACATCTGGACCTTGCCGCCGGCGATCTGCCGCGCCAGCGCCTGATAGGCGCCGAGGAGCAGCTGCTGGCCGGTCTGGCCCTTGGCGTAGAAGGTGCGGGAAACCTGGGCCCCGCCGAAGGAGCGATTGTCCAACAGGCCGCCATAGTCGCGGGCGAAGGGCACGCCCTGGGCCACCGCCTGATCGATGATGTTGAGGCTGACCTGGGACAGGCGGTAAACGTTGGCTTCCCGGGAGCGGAAATCACCGCCCTTGACCGTGTCGTAGAACAGTCGGAAGACGCTGTCGCCGTCGTTCTGGTAGTTCTTGGCCGCGTTGATACCGCCCTGAGCCGCGATGCTGTGAGCCCGCCGCGGGCTGTCCTGGAAGCAGAAGCATTTGACGTGATAGCCGAGCTCCGCCAGGGTCGCCGACGCGGAGCCGCCGGCGAGACCGGACCCGATGACGATGATGTCGAATTTGCGCTTGTTGGCCGGGTTCACCAGCTTCATGTCGAAGCGGTGCTTCTCCCATTTCTCTTCGATGGGCCCCGAGGGGATCTTTGCGTCCAGCTCCATGATTGCTTTCCTTCGAGTTATGGGCCTTCGAGTTATGGGCCTTCGAGATTCGGTCTTTCCAGGTACAGGCCTTCGGATCCCAGGCGGATCAGCTCACGATCTTGGTGAGCACGGCCAGGGGGAACGAGATATTGCCGAGGGTGATCAGGACGGCGAAGGCGACGGCGAAGGGCCGGCGCACGTTCTTGTAGGCACCGTGGTTCCAGCCCAGGCTTTGGAACATGCTCCACAGCCCGTGGTAGAGGTGCAGCCCCAAGGCCAGATTCGCCAGGATGTAGAAGCCCGCCACCCAGGGCACTTTGAAGCCCTCCACCACGTTGTGGTAGACGTCGCCGGGAATGAAGTCCGGGTGCACCGAGCCAAAGGTGAGGTGCAGCAGGTGGTAGATGATGAAGAGCAGGATGATCACTCCACCCCAGCGCATGGTGCGGGACGCGTAGGTCGCCTGCACGACCCCCTTCTTGGAGTAGCCCTCGGGCCGGGCCCGGCGGTTGATCAGAGTCAGCTGCCAGGCGGACCAGATGTGCAGCCCCACCGCCGCCAACAGCCCGATGCGGGCGATCCACAGCACCGAGGTCTCCGGGAACAAGGGCGCTCCCAGGGTGCGCAGACCCTCGGCATAGTGATTGAGCTCTTCCGGGCCCAGGTAAAGCTTGAGATTGCCCAGGAAATGGCCCACCACGAAGCCGAAGAGCATGATGCCGCTCACGGCCATCACCACTTTCTTCGCCAGAGGGGACCGGTAGAAATCGATCAGCCAAGCCATCGTTTACTCCCCGCGAGCCGCCGACAAACCAGCAGCTCCATGCCTTCGATCCTGGAAACGAGCGAGCGTACCCGGGGTCTGCGCTTCGAAGCCTTGGGGCTCCGCGCAGAGCGGACGCCACACTTGCGGCGGGATGCTGATCATATGCCCTCGCTCCTGGATTGTTAATTGCTGTTCGACTTGCGTCGCCGGC